>CAYTLX010000001.1:0-6389 GCA_964438645.1 uncultured Saprospiraceae bacterium
ATTGCCTGCGGCGGCTTTCACTTTGATTTTATTTTGGCTTTGGTTGAAGACTTTAGCTACCATCAAAGCAATAATTCCTGAATATCAGCCCGCAACTGCGCCAAAAGAGTCTGGCGATCCAATTTTCCTTCCATTACTTCGTAAAGCATCCCAAATTCGAGAATCAACTCTACTTGTTGATAAACCAAGTCTAGATTAGATTCTTTTGGCGTAAGCCCCTGCATAAACTCCATAAATCGCTGCTTTCGCAAATGCCGAAGAGCCAAGTATTGCGCTTTAAATGTCGAACTCTCTCGCATCACTTGCGCAAAATCCAAAAATAAAAATCGAAAAGTATAATTAATCTCTAACAAGGCATCTAGCCATGCAAATAGCTCGTATTGACCTACATTCTCTGTCGGTGTATCTAATACCACCGTTAATTGATCTTGATAAAGCCCATAAAGCGCATCCAAAATATCCGCCCTTTTGGGGAAGTAATAGGTCAAATGCCCTTGACTGATGTCCACTTTTTGGGTGATGGTACGAGTAGGGGTTTGGCTCAAGCCATTCTCATTAAATAGAGATAGGGTGCTTGTTAAGATTCGTTCTCTGGTCTTATTGGACATCAACAGAAGATAATGGTCGTGCGGGCATGGTGGTTTCTCCACCGAATTTGCCTAGTTGGATAGGGATGATGTCATTAACGGCAATATGAGCGGATGGCACTTCCACCTTGATATAATTTTTCGTAAATCCTGTAAGTACCCCTTCCTTCCGACTTTGCTCCACCAACACTTCCAATTGATGTCCTTCAAAAGAAGCATAAAAAGCGGCTCTCTTTTTTTCCGAAAGGATACGCAGCATCTGATTACGAGCCCGACGCTCTTGCATGGGAACCCGTCCGTCCATCTCTATGGCTGGGGTGTTGGGTCGTTCAGAATAAGTAAATACATGCAAATAACTCACATCCAAATCCTGAATAAACCGATAAGTCTCTTTAAAATCAGCTTCTGTCTCCCCTGGAAATCCAACAATCACATCGACACCGATACAAGCATGGGGCATCGATTTTTTGATGGCTTCGACCCTTGCGGCAAATAATTCTCGTGTATAACGACGCTTCATCGCCTTTAGGATGCGATTATTACCAGATTGTAAAGGGATATGAAAATGGGGCATAAATCGCTTGGACTTTGCCACAAAACCAATGATTTCTTCTGTCAATAAATTGGGCTCAATAGACGAAATCCTAAAACGTTCAATGCCTTCTACCTGATCTAGTTCTTTGATTAAATCAATAAATAAGGCTTCTTTTTTCGGGCGCACGCCTTCAATGACTTCGGTGCCATTGCCAAAATCACCAATATTCACGCCCGTTAGGATTATTTCTTTTGCACCTAGA
The DNA here is from genome assembly GCA_964438645.1 of uncultured Saprospiraceae bacterium. Classification (GTDB taxonomy): domain Bacteria; phylum Bacteroidota; class Bacteroidia; order Chitinophagales; family Saprospiraceae; genus HyVt-613. The sequence continues at coordinate 1,385 of CAYTLX010000001.1, forward strand.
GTGGCAATCTCTTGGGCATTTTTAATGATGCTATCCACGGTATTGCTACGACTTGCTCCACGTGCTTGTGGAATGGTGCAAAAGGTGCATTTGTATGAACAACCATCTTGTACTTTCAAAAAAGAGCGTGTTCTATCGCCAAAAGAAAAGGCATTTTCAAAAGAATTGACCGTCTTAATCTCTCCTGCATGTACGATGCCTTTGCCTGGCAATTTCTTTAAGTCATCCAAATAATCCAAAATCTTAAACTTCTCTCCAGCGCCCATCACCATATCTACACCTGGAATTTCTGCGATTTCATCGGGCTTTAACTGCGCATAACACCCTGTCACGATGATAAAGGCATCTGGTGCTGTCTTTAAGGCTCGGCGTACAATCTGACGGCATTTTTTGTCCGCAAAGTCTGTAACGGAGCAAGTGTTTATCACATAAACGTCTGCCGCTTCATCAAAAGGAATCGCCGTATAGCCTGCTTTCGCAAACTGCCGACCGATGGTGGAAGTCTCTGAAAAGTTGAGTTTACAACCTAAGGTATTAAATGCTACTGTCTGTGGTGTCATAAGGTTTGCAAAGATACGGGTATTTTCATTTTTTTGTATGGAATTGAAAAAATCAGGGGTACTAACGGTGGTCGCCTTATAGAGACCACTTCCCTGATCCAGCGTATCCTAATACGCTAAAAAGTAAAATTAAGCATTTATATTAATCTAATTCAAAATAACAAACCCAAACCCGCACCAAAACATAAATAAGAAGCATTTTTGCATAATAACAACAAATATTGCGTTTATTATCACGATAAGTTGCGATTTTTTGTTAAAAAATGTATCTTTGTAGCAACAATTAGTACTACTAATTTGTACAACCGACAAAACCACTGACATGTTACTCCAATTTTCCGCTAAAAATTATGCCTGTTTTAAGGACAAAATTGTCTTTAGCTTGATTGCATCCAATGCAGACAAAAGATCTTTGGAAGACAGCAATGTATTTGAGTTGCCCAAATTCAGCTTGCGCTTATTAAAGAGTGCGGCTATTTATGGAGCAAATGCCAGTGGCAAATCAAAACTCTTTGATGCCGTTGAATTTATGCGAAAATTTGTCCTTAATTCTGCTAAAGAGAGCCACATCAAAGACCCCGTTCCATACAACCCATTTCGACTGCACACCGACACCGAGTCCGCCCCTATAGAGCTAGAAGTGGTGTTTGTATATCAAGGGGCTCTCTACAGATATGGTTTTGAGAGCACCAATAGAGTCATCGTTGGAGAATGGCTTTTTCGACGCACCAAAACCAAAGAAGTAGCATTATTTAATCGAGACTATCAAAAGATTGATTTTCACAAAACCGCATTTAAAGTAAAAGACCTTGTAGAAAACGAACGAATTCGTCCCAATGCCTTAATGCTCTCTGTGGCAGCAAATTGGAATAATCCTGTAGCTGTGCAGGTCTTTGAGTGGTTTGCTTCCGTAAATCTATTGGATGCAAAAGACGAAAATCAGTTTCAAGGGTTTAGTCTATCGGAAGTAGAGCAAGGGAATAAACAAGACATCATTACGTTCCTTCGGGCTGGTGGTATTCACATTGCGGATATTAAGATTACCAAAACGAAAGCACAGGATATCCCTGTTCCAGATTTCTTACGCAATATGTTAGGCGAAGATGAGATGCTGGTAACAGATATTTTATTCGCCTACAAAAAATACGGTCAAAGGAAAAGGATGAATGAACAAATTAGTTTATTTGGCACCCTTAAAGACAGTTCTTCAGATGCTATTTCTTACGAAAATGAATTTTTATCCTTAATGAATGATGAATCATCAGGCACCAAGCAACTATTTGCCTTAGCAGGGCCTATCTTAGACACTCTTCGCACGGGCAAAATTTTATTTATTGATGAATTAGAAAGCAAACTACACCCAAAACTGACCAAGATGATTGTTAGCCTTTTTAACTCGAAAGAGTCAAATCCCCTTGCCGGACAATTGATTTTCAACACCCACAACACCAATCTGCTAGATTTAAGCCTTTTGCGTCGGGATCAAATTTGGCTGGTAGAAAAAAATAAATTTGGCGCTTCATCCCTATATTCTTTGAGTGACATCAAAGGAATTAGACACAATGAGCCCAGTATTAGAAAAAAATATATGGTAGGAAAATACGGCGGCACTCCTGCGATTTCCCAGACACTTGTTGATGAATTGATTTTAAGTGACCGCTAGTTTGTAATGGCACGGAAAAAACATAAAAATCGCAAAAGAACAAATGGTTATTTGGAGCGAAATATGCCCACCCAACGACAAAGAAAAACCTTTCTTATTGTCTGTGAAGGGCAGACAGAAAAATCTTATTTTGATAAGTTTATTATTCCTTCCGTAAATATAAAGGCAAAAGAAACTGGTAGATCCACGGTTTCTATTATCAAGGAAGCTATTGAATTAAGAAAAAGCAATGAATATGATCAGGTATGGTGCGTTTTTGATAAGGACGACAATAAAGATTTGAATAACGCCATCAAGATGGCCCAAAGTAATGGAATCAAAGTGGCTTACTCCAATCAAGCTTTTGAGTACTGGCTATTGCTCCATTTTAACGACCATCAGGGCGCCAATCTAGATCGAGCCTTATATGCTAAATCACTGAATGTTTTTTTAAAGCCTTTGGGCGAAAAATATGAATCGAGAAGCCGTGGCGCCAAAAGAAAAGGAAAATTCATCAGTCAAAATTTATTCGACATCCTTCAACAAGAGAATAGGCAGCAATTAGCTATAAAAAGAGCCAAAAGATTAAATACAAAAATCCACCTAAACAAACAACCCAGTGATACAGAGTCTAACACAACTGTTTACTTATTGGTGTCTGAGTTGTTGAAGCAGTTATAGGCTTTAGATTTTTTTTACTGAACGCAAATTAATCCAAATAATCCGCCACAATAATCGTATCCGCAAAGGACTCATCCACATCAAAAATGGCTTCCTTGGGCGGATTTGCATTGGGTAGATCTGACATGTCGTAATATCCATAGTCCGCAACAATAATGGTATCGTCGAAGGTCTCATCGACTTCGACAAATTTGATGTCTTCTTCTTTTTCAGGCGTACCGATGGTATTTTGGTGCACCTTAAACTCTTTGGGTTTGGGTAATTCGGATAAGTCTTTTAGCCCAAAATAGTCCATGAATTTTTCGCTAGTTGCATAGAGTAGTGGTCGTCCAGGCGTCTCTGCTCTACCGACCATTGAGATGAGTTCTTTTTCAAGGAGTTTTTGCATGGCATAGTCGCAACTCACGCCACGAATGGCTTCGACTTCACCTTTGGTAGCGGGTTGTTTATACGCTACAATAGACAGTGTCTCCAAAGCGGCTGTAGAAAGCTTCTTTTTGGAGTTTTGCTTGAGCATGATTCCAACGGTATTGTGGAAGGCGCCTTTTGTCAAAAACTGGTAACCTTTGGCTATTTCTACCAATTCGATGGCAGACTCATCGGCACTATATCTTGTTTTGATGTCTTCTAGGGCAGCGTCTATGTCTTTTTTGTTTACCTTTGCATCGAATAATTCTTCAAGGACACTTTGAATATCCGTGAATTTGATGGGATTATCAGATACGAAGATTAGACTTTCAATATGTTGGGCTAGTTTCTTCAACTTTTTTTTGCAAAATTACGTCTTTGTTTCATTCTTTGGTGATTCAAGGGGGATTTTTTTGGGCTTCTAGCTTTATTTTGCCAACAAGCCAAAAAAGAACAGGGCACTATCGTCGAAACGTAGCACCCTGCATAACCCCAAAAAACCAAATGAAAACAATTATTCTTGTAAGCTTTATAGCTTGTTATTTCTTTATTATGACACAAAGATATATTTTTTATCAAAAAGGTGCAAATTGTGACAGGATATTTTTTCATAATTAAATGTTAATAAAATTTTGGCGAAAGTAAAATCAGCATTTTTTTGTACCCATTGTGGTGCAAGTACACCCAAATGGCAGGGGCAATGTCCTTCGTGCAAAGAATGGAATTCTCTGGTCGAAGAAGTCATTTCGAAAGAAACCAAAGAAGATGGTGTCAAAAAGCTTTGGCGTGGAAAAGATAGCAAAAGAGCCGTTTCTACCCCAAAAAAGCTCGCAGATATTCAAAAAACGGCTCTTTTTCGCCTAAAAACGCCCGATAATGAATTTAATAGGATTCTAGGTGGTGGCATTGTACCGGGTTCTTTGGTGCTAATTGGTGGAGAACCAGGTATCGGAAAATCCACCTTGATGCTACAAGTTGCCTTAAATATTCCTGAAAAGGTCTTATATATATCTGGAGAAGAAAGCGAGCAGCAAATAAAAATGCGCGCCACAAGAATCCTTGAAAAGCCGTCAGATTGTTACATTTTATCAGAAACCAACACCGAAAATATTTTCCGACAGGCCAATGAGCTCCAACCTGCACTCATCGTTGTGGACTCTATTCAGACCCTTTCGTCTCCATTAATCGAGTCGATGCCTGGTAGTGTGTCCCAAATTCGGGAATGTGCCGGAGAGCTACAGCGCTACGCCAAAGAGACCAACATCCCCATTGTGCTCATCGGACACATCACCAAAGAAGGGGGAATTGCGGGCCCTAAGCTCCTGGAGCATATCGTGGATACGGTCTTACAATTTGAAGGGGATCGGCATCATACTTATCGGATTTTGCGTTCGTTAAAAAATAGGTTTGGCTCGACGGATGAGCTAGGGATTTATGAGATGCAAGCGACGGGTTTGCGAGAAGTATCGAACCCTTCCGAGCTGCTGCTTTCGCAAAAAGAAGAAGATTTGAGCGGAAGCGCCATCGCAGCAACCTTGGAAGGGGCGCGACCTTTGTTGATAGAAACACAAGCTTTGGTCACTCGAGCGGTGTATGGTAATCCACAGCGCTCCGCAACGGGCTTTGATTTGCGCCGACTCTCTATGCTCTTAGCTGTCCTAGAAAAACGGGGCAATTTTCCCTTTGGGCTCAATGATGTCTTTTTAAATATTGC
>CAYTLX010000001.1:6489-22000 GCA_964438645.1 uncultured Saprospiraceae bacterium
TAGAAAAACGGGGCAATTTTCCCTTTGGGCTCAATGATGTCTTTTTAAATATTGCCGGGGGCATACGGATTGATGATCCTGCATTAGATTTGGCGATTATTTCCTCATTGATTTCTTCGTTAGAAAACGTGGCGATTCCATCAAAATATTGTTTTGCGGGCGAAGTGGGCTTATCTGGCGAGATTCGTGCGGTTAATCGTATAGACCAACGAATTCAGGAAGCCGATCGATTGGGCTTTGAGGTCATGTTTATTTCTAAGTACAATTTGAAAGGCTTGGATTTAGCTAAATTTGGGATTAAAGTCGTTGCTTTCGCAAAAGTGGAAGAACTTTATGAGCGATTGTTTGGCTAAAAAACATACTTTTTTTATTCGCACCACAAAGGTTTATTCTGTTTACTTCCTTATTTTCAAACCCCAATGAAGGTAGCGGCTACCTTAAAAAAGGGACTTAAGGCAAACAGAATAAAATGTTGCTCCTTGCTTTAACGATGGGTTGTAACACCTTTTGGGCGCAAGCTCAAACACTTCATCTCAAAAAAGGCTCCTTTTCCAACTAGCTAAGTGGCTTTACTCCACTATCAATTTTTGCACACCTACACCTTTCGGTGAAAATATTTTCACAAAATAGACTCCTGCATTTAGTTGCGTATTGATGACCTTTGTATTCCTTTTTATCAAGACACGCTGCCCAGTAGCCGCAAAAATTTCTACCTGCTGAATTTGCTCTTCTGACTGGATGGTCACTTGCCCAGGTGAAGGATTCGGATAGATTTTAAATCCTAAATCCTTACTTAGATTTTTATTCGCTACAACCAGCGACACCCGATACTCCTTCGCCAAGTCATCATCCATCAACTTAAAAGCATTTTGAGACGCATGAGTCCAAATACTTCCTTCACTATCAATCGCAATCGTTCCTGGGCGATAGTGTTTTAAAGCGGGCAAAATTGAACTACTCCCTTCAATAAATAGGGTCTCTAACAAAGGCATTGTAGCTGTAGGGTGCTCAATAGTTGTGATCGCCGCATTATCATTGCGCAAGACATAAAATTTTCCATTTTCATCAACGACCCCATCTACCACATTGAAAAACTCAGAATAATCCGCATATAAAAATGGATACCAGTTATTATCCTGATAATACAAAAGCCCTCTACGCCCAATAAACCAAACCGAATTATCTGGAGCTGGCACTATCTTTAAGAGACTATTTAATTTTTCTGAACGATCATAAGTCACTGACACCAAGCTAGTTGTGTTGAATTTACGGATATAGTTACCGCCTGTCCCATTGCTACGTATAAACCATGCATTGTTCTCATCATCAACCGCAAAGTGATAATAGTTTTGGTAATCATCATTGTCAAGACTAAAGGTTTTCACTAGGTTATTATTCTCATAGACATCAATTTTTGGGGTCATTCTATCATAAATCCAAATTTGATTACCGACTCGCTGCATGCCTGTTGCGTCATTTGGTGCCTGCTGAAAAGATAGGACATCTGGAAAATCAATTTTTCTCAACTCACTCGGTATCCCTCCTAGGACGATGGCCTTTTGGTCTGCATCAATCACCCCCTTTGCCCCTATTTTAAGATTAACATATTGGTGATTATCATCTTTATCTCTATAAACAACTACGTCATCAAAATTGTTAAACCACCAGACACCCCCCAAATCATCTGGAGCCGCATAATTAAACCTTTGATTCATGTGTTGAGATAAATTTCCTTCACTATCATCATTCCGCCCCGACCATGAGCCGTTATTATTAATTAGGACTTCATAATTCGCATTGCTACCAGTAGAGCCATCATTGGTTGTAAAATACAATTGGCTATTCTTATAATAAATTTTATGCGGCACATAAGTATAGGGATATCCAAGTGTCGCAAGGCTATCTTTCGATAAAAAATCCCACACAGGTGTACTGCCATTCAACTGTAATCGAACCAAGCCGCTGTAGTTGGTTGCTACACACCATATTGCTCCTGTATTTTCGTTTATACCCACCCCTTGAAAGTAGTGATTGATTGCGGAGTTGCTTTGTAATGGTAATTGATAGGTTGCTGAAGTACCGTTAGCGGGGTTGAGTTTCACTAAACCACCATCGTTGGCTTTCGTCATCGCCATCCATAGCTGCCCATCAGTATCAAATTGCATATCCTTAACCTGTTCAAAAGGCAAGCTTGGGGTCGAAGTTTCATCATAATGCACTAACGGAACAGACGTGGCATAGTTCGACACATCCAAATCATAAAGCCCCATGCCATTCCCAAGATAAATATGGTCGCCTTTGTACAGAATCGTAGCGTTGGTTAAATTATTCAGGCCAGGCTCCGTAAGTGTTGCCACCAGCATAAGCGTATTCTCATCATAGCTATATAAAAAAGTAGATGATGAATTACGTGCCAAAATCCAAGTAAAATGCCGATCTACGTCATAAACAAAATTTCCTGGATAGACACCAACAGGGAAGCTTTCAGAAGTCATCAACTTTGTAATGCGATCATATACGGCTAGCATAGACTGATTATTGGTCGTAGCCAATAGCAATTTTCCGGAAGGAGTTACAAGCCCTTGCTGTATCACTGGTCCAGTTGAGCCCGAATAATCATAGGGTGGCACAGCTACATGCGGGACGTTCTCCCAAGAGCCGTCTGCCTTCCGTATAGAAACCCCTTTATACGTCAAATACACTTCATCATCATTTTGGAGATTTGGGAGCATCTGTTTTACGCCACGATAAGACAATCCATAACTCCGCTCTACGACTCCAACATTCCCCGCTTTATCACAAAAAGACAATTTTCCTTGCGCCTGCGGAATATTATTGTCACACTGGCCTGGATAAAAAGCCAACTTTGTTCCTATTAGAAAAGCTTCCATCTTATTGATTTGGCTAAAACCATGAAAAGAAACACAAACCAAAGCAATGAGCACTAAATAATTTTTCATATTGTTGTTTTTCTGGTAATTGAGCAATCTATTTTACAGCTTTTGAACTTTAAAACTTCCTGAAGTAAATACTTTTTGGGTTCCATCAACGGGGTTTATGCCTGTAAATGAAAAGGTGCCTTCTACGTATGTAGCAAGATTTTTCTCAATGGTAATGGTTCCGAGCCCATTGCCTTCAGTGGTTGTCCAAGCTTGAAAAGGGGAAACCTGTTGATACCTAATATAAGTTTCCTGACCTAAAACTAGATGTTGGGTCACAAAAGTACCTTCTTCTAAAGGGCCTTCCAGCCAAAAGGAAATTCCATTTCCATCCTTATCTGTGCCACTAATACCATAATACTCTCCTTTTTTTGTTAATTTACCACCCACACTCATTAAAACGATTTCGGAAGCAAAATCATGGCCATCAATTTTACATTTTAAAGAGAAAGGGTTATCAGGCGATGTATCATCTTGGGGCTTATTACAAGCTAATGTGCTCAACAAAAGCATTACAGCAAACAATGGAAAGTACTTTTTCATAGCAGTCATTTTTTTTAAAAACTATTTCAAAGAAACAGCCCTTTTAGCATCCATGCGCTTCTTTAATTATCAATGGTCAATTTTAACTTATAACCTGCTATTTTTGCGCATAGTTGACTAGCCAACCAACCATACATCCAATACCGCTATTCATATATGCAACTAAACAATTTGCAAAGACATGACACTTTGTAACTAGAATTATCGTAAATTGTGGGACTAATAAGTAAATTTTCACGAATGATTAATGCTATAATTGTTGACGACGAGCTATCTGCTATCCGTAGCCTAAAATGGGAGATAGAAAATTTTTGTCATGATGTTGAAGTTGTCGATAGTTTTACGAACCCATCGGAAGCCATCTCTGCTATCAATTATATCAAGCCAGATTGTATATTCTTAGACATTGAAATGCCCGAAATGGATGGTTTTCAATTGCTTAGCAAGTTAGCTTATCGAGATTTTGACCTTATTATCACCACCGCCTATGATTCTTATGCCTTACAAGCCTTTAAGGAAAGCGCCATCGACTACTTGCTAAAACCTGTTGACTCTGATGACCTAATCAAATCAATTGAGAAAGTTAAAACGAATAAAGGCAAAAACCTTTTGGGGAAGGACCTATTCAATGCCCTTGAGCAATTTTCTGCCAAGCCATCCTTTGATAAGATTGCCTTGCCCCTTGCGGGAAAAACGATATTTATCCTTCCTCAAGAAATCCTATACTGTAAATCTGATGGAAATTATACCGAAGTATATTTTAAGAGCAAAAAGCGTGAAATACTTAGTAAAAAGTTAAAAGATGTCGAAGCAATTCTCAACAATACGCTATTTTGCCGCGTACACAACTCCTATGTCGTTAACATCAACTATATCAAAGAGTTTGTAAGAACCGACGGACTACACTTAATCTTAGACGACAATACAAACATCCCTGTCTCACGCTCCAAGAAGATTGATTTGCAAAATATACTCAAAATCTAGATTGTACTTGTGAATATCTCTACCCTAAAAAATATCCTTGCTCACCCCAACGAAAACGGTTTTATCGTCTTTGTCTTGGGCGTTCTGTTTATCCTGTCTTTTTATCATTTTTTACTTTATTTTCAACATAGAGACAAGAGCTACTTATACTATAGTCTCTATACTTTTCTAATTTTTATTGGACATCTTGAAGATGTAGCTGGTGGGTTTGTTGAAATATTAATAGCTCCTTTTAAAGAATACTTAGTTGCTTTTGATCTGCCCATTATGTGGACATACAATTTAGTGTATTATATATTTGCTTTTACTCTACTTAATATAAAATCCAAAACCTTGATGTGGTATCATCTTATTTTTAGGACGGTTTATATTATGCTAATAACTAGTGCCGTAGTGACTGCCTATGCCTTCTGGATAAATAATGCAGCTCCAATGAATACTTTTACTAATATGATTGTCCCTTTCTTTATAATCTTTGGATTTCTATGCTACTATTTAATATTCAAATATAAACTTCCACTAAGAAGTTATATTTTTTGGGGCTCATTGGTCCTTCTTGTGACATCTGTCTCATCGTTTTATTTAATTAGATACAAGGCTGGTTTTGACAATGACCAAACATCTTTTTCTATTTTTTATATGGGCGTAATCATTGAAAATTTAATTTTTTCTCTAGCTCTTGGGCAAAAGCAAAAGAGGATATTACAAGAGAAAAATGAATCGCAAAAAAGGTTAACTCGGCAGCTTAAAGAAAATGAAACACTCCGTAAAGCCATTCAAGAAAAACTAGAAAAAGATGTTAAAGACGCTCAGATGGAAGAACTCAAGGCTAGGTATGAAAAAGAACTAATTGAGCTAAAAATGACTTCTCTAAGGAGCCAAATGAATCCACATTTTATTTTTAACTCTCTAAATGCCATCAAGCTTTACATCATTGATAATGAAAAAGAAAATGCCGTTTATTATCTAAATAAATTTTCAAAATTAATCCGAAAAATCCTTGCCGCCACTCGCGAAAAAACCATCACATTAGCAGAAGAAATTGAGACCACCAAGTTGTATTTAGAGATAGAAAATATCCGTTTTGCCAATGAGATTGACACGGAAGTCACCATAGATAACAAATTGAGTATCAATACTATAAAAGTGCCGTCGCTTATTCTACAGCCATTTATTGAAAACGCTATATGGCATGGGCTTTCCGCAAAAAACGGACTAAAAAAACTACTCATATCCTTTTACCAAGAACAAGACCCTCATGTGGTCATTTCGATTCAAGATAATGGCATCGGTCGTGAAAAATCCGCGAAAATAAAAGAACAAAAAATTCACCAAAGGAAATCCATTGGTATCCGACTGACCGAAGAGCGATTAGCTAATTTTTGCAAAGAAATGAACCATCAATATTCCTTAGAGTATATTGACTTAACCAATAACAACTTAGCATCTGGCACAAAAGTAATATTACGAATTCCTTTATCTTAAAATCATTTCCTTTCTAAGACTTGAAAACTATAAGGAATCAAATTTTTCTTATCTCCTTCGTGGTACTCAGACGAAATTAACATCCATTTTTCTGGATTAGCTAATTGAAAAAAAGAATCTCCAATTGGGGAAATATGCACCACAGTCTGATAAATCCGATTGACGACACTCATCGCTTCTCGATAAATAGTCGCTCCGCCAGCAATAAAAATCTCATCGGGCGCTTCTACTTTCGCTAACATAATGGCATCCACCAAGCTATTTGCGACTAAACAACCGTCTATTTTTAATGCTTTATTTCGTGAGATAACAATATTAGTTCGACTAGGCAACGGTCTCCCGATAGAATCATAGGTTTTTCTACCCATAATAATAGGGGAGCCTATGGTCGTTTTTTTAAAGTGCTTAAAATCTGCGGGCAAATACCAAGGCATTTCATTATGTCGCCCTATTACGCCATTTTCGGCAACGGCATAGATTGCTGAGATTAGAACCTTATTGCTCATTTTTATCGTCTTCTACTGTTTTAATGACCGTCTCATGCATTCTAGTTTCCAATGCTTTTCGTGAGTCAATAATCTCCCCCCTTATATATTTTTCGGCAACGAGACTCGCTATCGGTGCAGCATAAGACCCACCCCATCCTGCATTCTCTACATACACCGCAATGGCAATTTTGGGATCATCCTTAGGCACAAAAGCAAAAAAAACGGAGTGATCCTTTCCATTTTTTGTTGTATTTTGCACGGTACCCGTTTTTCCACAAACGGTCATGTCTGGTATCCGTGCTAACGGAGCAGTTCCTGATTCTACCGCCATTTGCATTCCATGAATTACGGGCACAAAGTTTTCTGGAGCTATATCAACCGAGTGTTTTACCCTATAAAGACTATCAATCGGTGTCCCATCAGAAATCTCTGTCACCAAATGGGGTGTATAAAAATACCCCCGATTAGCAATAATTGCTGCTAGGTTGGCAATCTGCATGGTCGTCAACTGAATCTCGCCTTGACCAATCCCAATAGACATCACTGTCGGTGACTTCCAACTCCCTTTCTTTTTGGGATACACCTTATTGTAGAAAGCAGAAGTCGGGATATTTCCCGAATTCTCATTCGGAAAATCAATACCTAGTTTTTGTCCTAATCCAAATTTTGTAATATCTTTTACAAACCTATCCAAGCCTTTATCGGGACTATAAAACCCATATTGATCAATAATCTTTCGTATCGTTTGAAAGAAATAGCTATTACAAGAAATTTGTACTGCTCGATCCACAGAACTGACTGGACTACTATGCGCATGACAACCATAGGTGTGTCCTGCATACACATATCCACGATGGCAACTGAAACTTGTATGGCGATGAATGGCTCCTTCATTTAGCCCGATGAGTGCAACAATGGTCTTAAAAACAGAGCCTGGTGGATACTTGGCCATAATGGCCCGATTAAAAAATGGAAGCTGCGGGTCTTTAAGTAAATTTGCCAATATCTTACCGCGTTCTCTTGTAATAATCAACAGATTAGGGTCATAAGTAGGCGTACTCACCATAGTCAAAATCTCCCCTGTTTTGGGTTCTATGGCCACCACGCTACCCACTTTTCCTTCCATCAGCCATTCGGCGTAAGCCTGCAAGTCTATGTCAATAGCCGTCTTTAAATCCGAACCTGAAACAGGGTCCACATCTTGAGCGCCCTCCTTAAACGAGCCTACGATTCGCCCAAGATTATCTTTTAACTGGTACTTATAGCCTTTTTTCCCCCGTAGATACTTTTCATATTGCTTTTCCAAGCCAATCGCCCCGATATAGTCACCCGCCGTATAAACACCTTTGCCCCTTTCGATGTCCCTTGGGCTTACTTCGGAGATATAGCCCAATAAGTGCGCCCCTGCTTTTACCGGATAACCACGAATATTTCTTAAAACTGGAAAAAATCCTGGAAATTCTGGCAAATGCTCCGACAGCCTAGCAAAAGTAGGGACAGAAAGTTTTTTCAAGAAAACAAAGGGCACTGACTTAGCAAATCGAACATCCTTCCAGTTTTTATTTAGGTTTTTGACGAAAGTCGCTCGATCTATATCCAATAAATCACAAAACTTGGTCGTATCCATATTGGGATCGACTAGCTTATAGGAGACCATCAGGTCATACATTGGATCATTAGAAATCATCAATTTCCCATTCCGATCCAGTAGCACACCACGCGAAGGATAAGTAGTTGTTTTGTCGATGGCAATCGCTTGAGCCCGTGACCGAAAAGCATTATTAACCAACTGCAAAGAAAAAGCTTTCCCCACTAGAACCAACGCACCAATCACCATAAATATCTGAATGGATGATAATCTAGTGCGATCATTGGGGCCTTTTTTCATTTTTCTTTTACTTTTTAGAATTAAATATTAGGGCATAAGCCAAGAAAACTGGATACGAAACGATAAAACTCCCGACCGTCTTCACCAAAATCTCCCCAATATAAACGAAAGTAAACACATCAAAGATATAATAAACGAAAATATGTAGAAACAAAATAAAGGCGGAGAGCTGGGCAAACTTGCCAAAGCCGATATTTGCTCTCGACGGAGTAAGTGATTTTACTTTTTCCATATCAACTCCAAACATCCTCAAGGAAAAATCTCTGATAAAGCCCGTAAAAACAAGAGCCCCTGCATGTACACCTGGTGAATCATAAAACATATCTAACGTCAATCCCATTAAAAAACCCAAAAAAATCAATAGTTGCTTGGGGCTTTGGGTAGGCAAAAGAAGAATAAACATAGGGTATAGAAAAATCAGCAGCCGAAAATTCGCTAAATCTATAGGAACCTGCTTTAAAATTAACAACTGAATGGCAATCAAAAAGATAAATCGAAATATATTAGCTTGTAACTGGTCATTCATGAGCTGCTTCCAATTTTAACTGCTCTTCTTTGAGCAGATTATTTGCGACATACACCCTTTTCAATGAAGTCATATCCTCTGCCAAACCGACCTTTATCTTATAATAACCACTACCTGGCGGCACATAAAAAGTATCCACCTTCCCGATTAGATAACCTTCCGGAAAAACAGAAGAGAAGCCATTCGTCACAATAGAGTCCCCAATAGCAATCTTTGTTGACTTCGGCACAAAATCCATGTCCAGATAGTGATAATCGTGACCTTGCCAAGTCAATGAGCCAAAATAAGCCTTACCATTAACCAAGACATTACCACTAATTTTTATATCTCTGTTCAATATTGACCTAACCGTAGAATAATGGGCCGAAACACTTGACACGATTCCTACAGCGCCTTTTGCCGAAAGGACACCCATACTTTTTCCCACTCCATGCAAAGAGCCTTTATTCAAGGTGAAAAAATTATTAGCGGATGTCACGGAGTTATTGATGACCTGCGCATCAGTATAGACAAACTTCACTAAAATAGAGTCCCCTCCTAAACTATCCGCCCGAATACTAAAAAAAGTATCTTGATGCGCAATGTTTATGTAACGGGATGAAGCCAACTGGTCTCGGAGATGTTTATTCTCATTGGCCAAGCTATCCGCAATCGAGTTCAAATAAAAATACCCTTGAATAGATCTTACTTGGCTATAAAACTTTCCAGTAAAAAAATTCGATGACGTAAGAAATATGTCATTCTGCTTTTTATTGTAGTTGATGACTAACAAGGCACAAAGCAACTCCATCACAAGAAAGAGCAACAAGCTACTTCTCTTAAGTAATAGCAGAATTAGGGAACGCATAGACTATCGGGTTAGAGCGATATGATTAGACACTCTTGCGATCAATCAAGAATGTATATTTATCAATGTTTTTCAAAGCGATACCCGTACCACGCACTACGGCGCGCAAGGGATCATCCACAATCGTGACGGGAAGTTTAGTTTTTGCACTCAATCGTCTATCGATTCCTCGCAACAAAGCTCCACCACCGGTCAAGTACAAGCCCCTTCTAAAAATATCCGAAGCCAACTCTGGCGGAGTCATTTCTAAAGCCTTTAACACTCCGTCTTCAATTTTGGAGATAGACTTGTCAAGTGCTTCCGCAATTTCAAGGTGCGTGGTAAAAATCTGTCTAGGGATGCCCGTCATCAAATCTCTGCCATTAACAGCATATTTTTCGGGGGGATTCTCCAAATCAGTAATCGCTGCACCCACATTAATTTTTATTTTTTCGGCAGTACGCTCTCCAATCAAAATATTATGCTCTTGCTTTAAGAATGAAATAATATCTCCAGTCATCTCATCTCCCGCAATCCGAATAGATTGGTCGGCGACGATTCCCGAAAGGGCAATCACCGCAATCTCCGTCGTACCACCACCTATATCAATAATCATATTGCCTTCGGGCTCTTCAACATCTAACCCAATACCCAAAGCTGCGGCCATGGGCTCATAGATCAAATAAGTTTCTTTGGAATTTACATTATCTGCGGAGTCAAAAACGGCTCTTTTTTCCACTTCCGTAATACCAGAAGGGATACAAATAACCATTTTTAAGCTAGAGAAAAAACTTCTTTTATTGCCCACCATTTTTATCATGCCTTCAATCATGCTTTCAGCAGCTTGAAAATCGGCAATCACTCCATCCTTTAAAGGACGAATGGTTTTTATATTTTCATGGGTTTTCTCATGCATCATCATCGCTCGCTTCCCGACAGCTATGGTTTGGTTGGTACGACGATCTATAGCTACAATTGACGGTTGATCCACTACTACTTTCCCATCTTGAATAATCAAGGTGTTAGCGGTGCCTAAGTCAATGGCTAATTCTTTGGTAAAAAAACTAAAAAGCCCCATTTATTTATTATCTCATTTTTTTATTTGCAATCATCCAGATATGCATCTGGTTTTCAAAAGCAGTCATAGAGTCACACTCCATCTTTTATTCATCCTTTGGATGCTTTCGCAAAAAATAGACCTGCTCACCCATCTATTTAGTTCTTTTTTCCAGAAAGATTCTAGCTTAAAAAGCCACTTCGTCCTACTTTCCCAAAATAACCAATTGCAAAACAAAAGAAAAATTATGAATTTTTATAATATACGCCTTTTTTTTCTCTTTGTTTGGCTAATAAACAATGATTTTCAACGATTTAGTACATTTTGGCGTGAAAATTAGTACTAATATGTTCAAACTTTTATTTGTTCAATTAATAACCATCAGATTATTACCCTATTGTGCAAAATTCGTCTTAATTTTGCAATGAAACTAAAAATGTAAACCATGCGCTTCAGTATTTCATCCGGCGAACTCCTAAAGAACCTGCAAATTATCAGTGGGGCGATTCCTTCTAATCCTGTTATTCCTGTTTTAGAAGACTTCCTTTTTGATATCCAAGGCAATAGCCTTACCATTACCGCTTCTGACCTTGACACCACCATCAAATCAGTCATGGATGTCCGGTCAGACGAAAATGCAAGCATCGCTATCCCTGGAAAAATCTTATTGGAAACCCTAAAATCTTTCCCTGAGCAGCCTTTAACCTTCAACGTAAACATGGACACTAAAGCGATTGAAATTACATCGTCTTATGGTAAGTATAGATTAGCTGGAGAATCAGGAGAAGACTTTCCAGAAATGCCAGCGCCACCCGAAGAGCATAGCATTTCCATTGATGGCCCCCTACTCAAAGAAGCAATCAGCACCACCATATTTGCACCGACTTCTGACGAAATGAGAATGGCCATGACGGGTGTTTATTTTGCGGTGGATATGAATGACATTACGGTTGTCGCAACAGATGCCCACAAATTGGTCAAATATGAGATGAAAAACCTTGCGACCAATGTAGTAGCTTCTTTCATTGTACCCAAAAAAGGGCTTTCCTTATTGAAAGGAGCCATGACCAGTGATGAAGTCTCTTTATCGTTTGATAGCAAAAATGCTTTCTTTAGCTTTGGAAACACAGAAATCTCTTGTCGTTTGATTGATCAAAAATTTCCCGACTACAATGCCGTCATTCCACAAAATAACAACAACATCCTGACGATATCACGTACGGATTTATTGGGTTCCTTGAAGCGGATAGCTATTTATGCCAACAAAACCACTAATCAAGTCAGCCTTAATATCTCCGATGGGAGCTTAACCGTTTCGGCACAAGATTTAGACTTCTCCAATGAAGCCACCGAACAATTGACTTGTCAGTACGACGGAGAGCCAATGACCATCTCATTTAACGCCAAGTTTATGATTGAAATGCTCAATGTCCTACATGCCGATAACGTAAGATTGGAGCTTTCATCTCCTAACAAAGCAGGGCTACTATTCCCTGACCAAGATAATTCAGAAGTAGAAATCATGATGCTGGTGATGCCTGTAATGACACACGGCTAATCCTTTGTTGCCAACCAACAATCCTTCAGATGAAATCTTTTTATCTCATTTTGCTATCAACAATGCTCCTTGGAGTTCGCTGCAAAAGTGATGCTAAGGTCAATCAATCGGGACCAGAATCCATTTTTATGCAATGGCAAAAATTAGTTGATGCGGGTGAATTTGCGAAAGCCAAAGCACTAAGCACGCCTGCTACCGTTCTTTGGCTCAAAGAAATCGCAGAGATAGATGCTGATGATTCTACTTTCATAAACAATGATTTTACCCAAATCCAAAATTTATCTTGCACCATAGAAAATGATACGGCTTCTTGTCATTATCAAATCATTGAAGAAGGAGAAAAATTGTCAAACAATATTCAATTGGTCAAAGTAAAAGGAGTATGGTTGGTGGATATTCATGATGACCCCGATGAATTTATCGGCGAATAAAACTAAAAGCCAAGGTAACTGTTTAGGTGCTCCTATTTTTAGGCAGAAAATAGACATTTTTGTGTATGTTGACGCTATTTTTTTTGAAGCGTAGCTAGGCTACGTGATGAAAAAATAGCAAAAACAGGCGCAAAAAGGGCATTTTATGGCAAAAATCTGTGGGTACCTAAATAGTTACAAGCCAAGAGCATTAAAATGCTCTTGGCTTTTTTCTATCTATATATTTACTCAAATTTTAGTACATAATGACATACACTATCTATCGTAAACTTAATATCTACTGAGACGAAATTAGCTTGTATTTATCTAAAAATTTATTTCTACACCAAATGCGGTATTAGCTAGATTCATGTTGGTTGTAAATATACTCAATGAGTTTGTTTCTTCTGTTTCTGAAATAGGGTCATCATAAAGTGTCGTCCCCTTCACTAGGGTAAAGCCTCCCAAATTTGCTGTTAACCGAACCTTTTTTCCTACTTGATAAGAAAACCCAATATCACACCCTGTTTCAATATATTTCGCAGAATAAGAATATTTGTTATCGGACAGTGCATATTCAGACGCCATTTTATTAACCACAAAATTGGGTTGCAAATAGAGATTAAATTTACTTTGGGGATAAAATATATATCGCCCAAACACGCCTATTCCTTTGATGGATGCAACATCCGAGATGCTTTTATCTTCATAATCAACCTTAAATGATTGATATTTGAATTGTAAACCCATAACCCAATGCGAACTAATAGGCATCCCAAAGTATGGATTAAAATTAAGAACGGTGTACTCGCTACCCTCCCCAAACAGAATTAGGTCATAGTAACCCAACACTTCATCGGGGTAGGTATTTTTTAGTTTACTATAATTAATAGAACCACCCACAATAAAAGATTTTTTAGTGGTCATGTCCAACTTTGGATTTTCTTGTGCTTGCGCAAATGTGCCAATAAAAAGAATAAGTAAAACAACTAAATTTTTCATAATTTTAAGATTAAGTTTATAACAGAATATCAATTCTGCTTTTCAATTTTGTTTGACACAAAGATAGGATAGAACTAAAAAATAAAAGGTTGACCTTTGCGAAAGTAAAACATAAGTCAATTAAAAACAACATAAACTATTGATAATCAATGAATTAAAAGTGCCAATAATAAAATATTTACAAAAACAAGAAGAACATTTGTCACAATATTACTTCTATACAATCGGAACAACCATAGCGCAGCCGACCACTTTGCCCCATTCATCATCCTTACCTGTTTGGGGGCTTCCAAAATTATCAAAAAAATAATTACAAAAAAAAGCACAGCAACGTCTCCATTGCTGTGCCCAAAAATTTTCAAAACTAAATACTATTTCTTCTTGGGCTTTGGTAAGCCACTAATCATCTTTTCGGGTCTGACATATTTTGTAAATTCTTCGGAAGTCAATAAACCTAAAGATATTGCCGCTTCTCTCAAAGTCGAATCTTCCTTATATGCTTTCTTGGCTATCTTCGCCGCATTGTCATACCCAATCTTGGTATTCAATGCAGTCACCAACATCAATGAATTTTCAAGCATCTCTTTGATGCGTTTATAATTGGGCTGAACCCCTTGAGCCAAGTTTTTGTCGAAAGACACACAAGCATCCCCAATCAATCTAGCAGAGTTCAAAAAATTATCAATCATCATCGGCTTGAATACATTTAATTCAAAATGCCCTGTCGCTCCGCCTACATTGATGGCGACGTCATTACCCAACACTTGAGCCGCCACCATCGTCAATGCTTCGGTCTGTGTGGGATTTACTTTTCCTGGCATGATAGACGAGCCTGGCTCATTCGTCGGAATGATTAATTCTCCAATTCCACTACGTGGGCCAGAAGATAACATCCGAAAATCATTGCCAATTTTCATTAAGGATACAGCCACCGTTTTCAAAGCACCATGTGCCGCCACAATCGCATCGTGCGCCGCTAAAGCTTCAAACTTATTCCTTGCTGTCTTAAACGGGAATCCAGAAATTTTAGCTATTTTTTGGGCAACCAACTTATCATAGCCATAAGGCGTATTCAGCCCCGTCCCTACGGCCGTACCACCAAGCGCCAATTCGGACAGATGCTTCAAAGAAAACTCAATAGCTTTGAGTCCATGATTCAATTGAGACACATAGCCCGAAAACTCTTGTCCCACTGTCAAAGGGGTCGCATCCATAAAATGAGTTCGCCCAATCTTTACGATATGCTTAAATTCCTTAGATTTTGCCGCAAGCGTATCTCGCAATGCTTTAATCCCAGGAATGGTCGTCTCCATCAATATTTTATAGGCGGCAATATGCATCGCCGTTGGAAATGTATCATTAGAGCTTTGAGACTTATTCACATCATCATTGGGATGGATGACTTTTTGCTCATCGGTCAACTTCCCGCCTTTTAGGACATGCGCTCGATTAGAGATGACTTCATTCATGTTCATATTGGACTGCGTGCCGCTACCCGTTTGCCAGACCACCAACGGAAATTGATCATCCAACTTCCCTTTCAAAATCTCATCGGCGACCTTCCCAATAAGCGCTGATTTGGATTTGGGCAATACCCCCAACTCTGCATTAGCCTGTGCAGCTGCTTTTTTAAGGATTGCAAAAGCCCGAATGATTTCGATAGGCATTTTTCCTTTGCCTATTTTAAAGTTTTGCAGCGAGCGTTGTGTTTGAGCGCCCCAGTACTTTTCGGCAGGTACTTTCACCTTTCCGATACTGTCTTTTTCTATTCTATATGTCATTTTGACGGATTTTACTAAAGAAAG
>CAYTLX010000002.1:0-15973 GCA_964438645.1 uncultured Saprospiraceae bacterium
GTGTATGTTGAAGCTATTTTTTTTTGAAGCGTAGCACCGCTACGTGATAAAAAAAGGCGCAAAAAGGGCATTTTATGGCAAAAATTTGTGGTACCTATAACAGTTACATACACAGAATGATTGCGTGTCGAAGTTTAAAGCACGGTCAACGCATGGCTTCGGCGAGCATTTAAGCAAAAAAAAAATGGCAAAATTTGACGCAAAATGACTTGCCAACCAAATTGTTCTGTGTACAGGCAACAAAATTAAAACTAAAGGTCTCTACACCATTGAAGGGGACAAACAAAATGGATGACAGACAGCTAATCAAGGGGTGTCTAGAAAATCAAAAAGAGCACCAAAAGGAGCTATTTAGACGATTTTCGGGCAAAATGCTTTCGGTATGCCGCAGATATGCGCGTCATGAGATGGAAGCCGAAGATATGCTCCAAGATGCCTTTGTGAAAATGTTTAAAAATCTAAGTTCTTTTAAGTTTGAAGGCTCGTTTGAAGGCTGGTTGAGACGAATTACCATTAATACCGCCATCAAACACTGTCAAAAGAAAGCCTTCTCGAATGAATTATTAGGTTATGAAAAATTACCAGAAAATAGTCACCTGAATACTTCTGGAGCGCAAATGAATGAAGACTTTTTGTTAAAACTAGTCTCCAACCTACCAGAAGGATATCGGTTAGTTTTTAACCTTTTTGCTATTGAAGGGTATAGCCATGCAGAAATCGCTGAACTATTGGGAATCACAGCGTCCACGTCACGCTCTCAGTTAGTCAAAGCCCGAAGAATGCTTCAACTTCGATTAGCTGAAATTGACAACTACCATTCTAAAACCAACAACCACATGGTCCCCAAATAGGACTGAAAACAACATGAATACAAAAAACAACATAGACCAGCTTTTTGCCCCACTCCGAGAGACGACCAAGGAAGCACCGATGCATCTTTGGCCAGAAATCGAAGCAGCAATCGCCCCAGAACCCAAAAAGAAAAAACGCTTTTTATGGTTCGGGCTTTTTGGCTTTTTACTTTTAGCTTGTAGTAGTTTGATTATTTTTGCACAAAGCAATCAAACATCAAAAGGTTCGGGTATAAAGCCCGTTGAAAAAATGGTCATTCTGAAGCAAGTAGCCACAAATAGCTCTAACCAGCCCCAAAAAACCAAACAACAAACCACCACAAAAGGGACCCAAACCGTGGTAAAAAGTAGTGATTCTAATTTCAAAAAAACAAAAACTACGGCTCTAAAATTATCTCCAGTGCCTATTTTAGAACCACAAAAAACAGAACAACATCCTATTGTTCAAAACAATACGACCGCTTCTGCGCCCATAAAACAAGTACACCATCCGCTTGCGACTCGTAGTATTTTACGCAAGTCAGAAAGGAATAGTCACATCACGCCCCCCATCAGCTTAGAGATGGCTCAGCTTCCGCAAATTGAAATAGACCTACCCAATAATCATTTTATTCTAGCCAAACCTGAAGAAAAATGTGCAGGTTCAAGAGTCATCAAGGTACCAAAGTCTATCTTCATTGATGCTTACGTATCCCCTGTTTTTTCCAATACATTTTTCGTGGCCAAAACAACCGAAGCATCTTCCTATGCAAAATTACGGGATTCGACAGAAGGCGATAAGGTGGGCTTATTACTCGGAGCAAGAGTGGGCTATATTCACGAATCTGGAATAAACGTACGAGCTGGCATTGCCTACCAACAAATCAGAACTAAATTCCAGTACAATGTGGAGCAAGACGAAAAAATGATTATCCAAATCTTTAGAGATGACAATGGCAATATCATTGGACGAGATACAACTTATGAGTTTGGGCGACGTCACTTAAATGTAACTAACCAATATTCTACCGTGGATTTACCTATAAGCTTAGGATACATTTCCATGAAAAATAAAGTTCAAATTGGACTTCATATTGGCGCGGCCTTAAACTTAAACTTCAGACAATCAGGAACTTATCTAAACCAACAATCCTTGGTGACAAAATTTTCTGACAAAAAAATATTTGCAAAAAGTATTGGAGCCAGCTTTTTTGGCTCTGTGGAGCTACAATATTTATTGGCCGATCAATGGGGAATTTTTATTGAGCCCCAAGTGCGATTTTATCCCCAAAGCTTAACGTCAAAAGGTCATCCTATCAAGCAAAACGTGACCAATTTTAATGTGCTCACGGGAATAAAATACATTTTCTAAAAAACAAAAGCAGCAAATACCTAGCGCCTAGCGTCTAATGTCTAAATACCTTTGTACTATGAAACGGAATGCCATCATCTTATTAGTTCTCTTCGCCATTATTGGCTGCAATAAAGATGTCGATGAATTTGAACCGTATGTAAAAACGGCCATTTCTTTTCCAGAAGTGGTGGATTTAAAACCCATATACAAACAGTTTAATGCAGAAGAGATGAGTGAGCTTGATCTAGGTCAAGGAGATGTTTTGGTCGTTCCGCCCAACAGCATTGTCGATCAAGCAGGGCAGCTCCTTTCGGGAAAAATTGACTTAAATATTACGCAAATACGCAAAAAATCTGACTTAATTTATGCTTATCTAAATTCAAATATTGGGAACAGCGATGGTGGTCAACTAGAGAACTATCACATCATCAATATAAAAGCATATCAAGACTCCAAAGAAGTATTTGTAAAAGACAATAAGCAAATCATCTTAAAATCACCAAATGATGCGGTGATTACAACAGGTACCGTATGGACAGGAAAACATTTTTCTCCTAATAATTTTGGCTGGAATCAGGCGCCATCCACATCCGTCTTAAGTAGTGACAGTTGGAGCATTAATGGCACTTCCTATAGTGGGGTCTCCTACAATGCCCATCAATTTGGATGGATATCAGGGGCTAAAGAACTAACTGGCGGATATGCATTGTGCGTCAACCTATTCGAAGGTATTGATCCCAAAAAAACCAAGGCATTTTTTATCTTTGATGATGCTTTTTGTGTGGTAGAATTGAAGATATTTTCAGATACCAAAAACTTTTGTGGAACGATTCCTTCTGGCACAAAAGGACACCTGATAATCATAAACGAAGAAGAAAAAGGCAAATATCGTTATCAAAACGAAGCCTTAACCATCACAGAAGACACTGATTTTTCGGCACGCCTACAAGTAACGGTGCTAGAAGACATCATCTTAGCACTGAATAGCCTATAAGAAGGCCATTACACATACGATTTTTTGATAACAATAGTCACATAGCCTTTGTCATTCTCTAGATATCCTTGGTCATAACAAAAATAATAGGTCGTATTATTTTTAGTCACATAGATATTGGTAAAGTAATCAAAATTAAATCCTGCTTCCACTAATCGCTTCTTCGGAAGTGAAGTCTTGCCCTTAGGATTCATCTGATGCAATATCTTTCTATTCTTTCGCAGAATATTATTAATGTTGCGAATCAAATTAGTCGTAGCTGCATTGCTCCGATTAGAAAAAGCAGAGCGGCATTGTGAAGAGCAAAATTTTTGGTCAATTCGACCACGAAGCTTTTCGCCACACTCTTGGCATTTGCGTTCTTCTGTCATAGTATGTATCTATTTAGTCTCTCGCCCTAAAGATAGTAAAAAACCAAGAATTATCTTAAAAGATTGATAAAAATCTAACAAATAAGGCTTAAAATAACCGTAAGATTATTGTTATGAAATTGGGGTGCAAAAAAATGCTGTATGAGCCAAAATGATAC
This sequence comes from uncultured Saprospiraceae bacterium, assembly GCA_964438645.1. GTDB lineage: Bacteria > Bacteroidota > Bacteroidia > Chitinophagales > Saprospiraceae > HyVt-613. The sequence continues at coordinate 3,708 of CAYTLX010000002.1, forward strand.
CAGAAGCTCAAATCCTGCCCTAACTAACTGGTAATCACACAATTATTTGCATTTATTAAATAAAAGTATCATCTTTGTGCCCAAGAACAATCATCCTATGCGCTATTTTTTGACAGGTCTGGGCTTGTTTCTTTTAATGACTCTATTTGTCAGGGCATGGTTTATTGAGTCCAGCAAGCCACCGAAAGTTGTAATCAACGAAAGTCCTATTGCGCCAAAAGATATTGTTCAAAAGACACCTGGAGTTATTTTTTCTGGTGTCATCATGCTAAAAGACAACTTACTTCTGAAATCTGCTGATTATCAAGAAATTGAAAAGGCAGTCAAAACCTTACGAAAATACCCGAAGGCGAAGCTTGACATTTTTACACCTATCCACGTAGATAGTGCAAAGATTAACAACACTTTTCGTACAATTTTCGCAGACCAAGGTATTTTGGCAACTCGTTTTCAGTTTTTGCGTAAGCAATCAAAAGATTTTCAAATTTTACTGCAAGTCAAATAGTGCTTGCGCTAAATTACTCTACTCTATCAAAAACATACTGTGATTATCATTAAACTTGGGAGACAACCAATTTAAAGACAACACTATGTTCATTATTCATTTATTTGACGGCCTAACCACGCAGGATAGTATTTTAATCTTATCCGCTCTGGGTATCGCCTATTTGTTAGGCATTTTTTCTATGCAAGGATATCTGTATTACTTGCGTAAAAAAAATCACTTACAGACCGCAGAGTTAGAAACGGTCAAACAAGAGTTATCGAATGTCAGAGCAGCTCATTCGGACTCCGCATCAGCTTCTAGGATAGATCTCCTTGCGGAACCCATTCAGGAGTATATGAATGAAGAAAAAACTCGTTTTAGCCTACTTCAGAATGAGTTCAACAGCTTCAAAAGCGACTTTCAAGATAGTATTGAATTTTATGTCCATAGCATTGAAGAGCTTTCGGAAAGCAATCATAGCCTTGCCCGCAAAGTAAAAGCTTTGGAACTTGAAAATGAGCAGTTAGTCAAGGCAGTATGGAGTGATGACTTAAGCTTTAAATCTTTTGCCCAAGATGCTCTTCTGGGGACACACTCCAACACAGAGCACCAAGCTCAGGAGTCTTATTCCGATACGGCAGAAGTGTTTATCAAAGATGATGAAGTACTCGAAGCAACAAAAAACATCAAAAACTGGATAAACGCTCAAAAAATCAAAAATCACCGTCAAGACAACCTTTCTAAGATTAAAGGAATCAGTAAAGCCATTGAAGAAAAAATTAATGCAATAGGTATTACTAGTTATCGCCAACTAAGTTTGTTAGATGATGCGCTCATTGATGATTTGGCGAAAGCCATTAATTATTTTTCTGGACGCATCAAGAAAGAAGATTGGATTGGGCAGGCTTATCAACTAGGTAAGACCCAAAAATAATCATTTCTAACGGAAGTATATTGTTAGGTATATTTTTCCTTTTACTTCTCCCATATTCTTGCTTTATTGCCATCAAACATATATGATGAGCCAAAAAATCAAGAATCCACACGATAAATATTTTCGTGCAGTATTCTCTCACCAATCAATTGCGAAGGGATTTCTAAAAGCTTTTGTGCCGAAAGAAACTATTGACCAATTAGATATAGACAGCTTAGACCAAGTCACTGGTAGCTTCATAGACGAGCAACTACAAGAACATTTTACCGACATTTTATTTCAATGCCGACTAAAAGACACCAAAGAGGAGATTTGGATAAGTATTTTACTTGAGCACAAGAGTTACAATGACTCAGATAGTGAATTTCAGCTTCTAGGCTACCTGCATAACGGCTGGCAAGAAGACCTTAAAAAAGGTAAAAAGAGACGTTTTATTCTTCCTATTATACTTTATCACGGCTCAGAAAAGTGGAAAAAGAAGCGTATTTCAGACCATTTTGACTATTTAAGTGAGCATTTTACGCAATTTATCCCTAAATTTGAATATGTTTTAATTGACTTATCGCAATTCTCTGAATCTGAGTTGCTTAAAATGCAAATAGATGCCATTGTTTTGAATATGGCAATGGTTCTAAAGTTTGGGCGTGATGAACACTACATCGTTAATCACATTGACCGTATTTTTTATCGTGCTCAAGAATACTTTGACATTAAAACAGGACAAAACTTTTGGAACGTTTCCTTCGTTTATATATTAAACATTGTGAATGTTTCAGACAAAAAGCTTGCTAAAATCCTAAAAAAATTACCAAAACCCATAAAATCAAAAGCCATGACACTTTACGACAGCATTCTAAAAAAAGGAAAGATTGAAGGAAAGATTGAAGGCATACAAAATGCGGTGGAAATTTTTCAATTACTCCAAGATGGACATTCACCCGAAAGCATTGCAAAGAAACTGGACATCAAACTAGAATTCGTCCTAAAAATTAAGCAATTTATAACAAAATGATACCACTATGACGCCTTATGAAGAAACACAATTAAAAAATGGAATCTTAAGTTAATCTCAAGATTCCATTTTTTTATCGTAGCTGTTTAGGTGTCCCTATTTTTATCAAGTATTATCTATTGGCATAAAAAGCGACAACCATCAAGCCAATTCGCCAAAATAGCCCAAAATAATATCCGCTAACTCCCGACCAATCATAGATTGAGCCGCAATGGTAGAAGCTCCAATATGTGGACTTACGGACACCTTGGGATGATTTAGAAGTCTTTTATTTGGAGTCGGTTCGCCAACAAATACATCTAAGCCTGCGCCCATCAACTTCCCTGCATCTAACGCATCTAACAATGCTTCTTCATCAATTACGCCGCCACGCGCCGCATTAACGATAATAGCGTCATCTTTCATCATTGCCAATTCCTTGGCACCGATTAATGGCTTTTCAAAAGCAGGCACATGTAAGCTTAATGTATCCGCTTGCTGAATGACTTCTTCCATTTTGTCTGTATAGATAATGGCATTAGATCTCATCCCAAAATGATTAGGGAACAAAGGCACTTCGCGTTTTTCGACATAAGGATCTGCGACTATAACTCGCATACCCATACCTAGAGCCACCCCAGCAAGAGCGACGCCTATCCGCCCAAAACCTATAATCCCCATGGTACTCCCAGCAATTTGTTTCCCTTTTGAAAACTGCTTTTTTAGGGCTTTAAAGTCACCGTTTAGCATTTCTTTATTACCCACTTGCAAAAAACGCGAAATAGTCAAAATGTGTCCCATCACCAACTCTGCCACGGATTGAGATGAAGCCGCTGGGGTATTAAATACACTTATTCCTTTTTCTTTTGCGTAAGCGACATCAATATTATCGAGTCCTACTCCTGCTCGACAGACCACCTTTAATCGTCCGTTGGATTGGTCGATTAATGGCTGACGAATTTTGGTAGCACTCCTAACAATAATCACATCAAAATCATTAATCACAGAGGCTAGCTGATCTTGTGGAACTTTTTCTGTAATTACTTCATAGCCAGCTTCTTCAAGAAGCAATTTTCCGTCTGGATGAATACCGTCGTTGGCAAGAATTCTAATCATTTTTTTGATTTTACAAGGTGCGAGATGCTGTTATTTAATGCAAAGAAAAGAATCTATTTGCACAATTTTACTTATTTTGCTTATTTTGTCTTCCAAACTCTTATTTTGTCCTACAAAAAGACCAATTAGCTCAAAAAGCACTAACCATTTCAATAAAAAATCGTAACTATGCCATACAAAGTTGACCGAATAAGTTTTCATTTTTTACGTTTGAGTCTTGAAAATTGAACGTTTTAGGGATTTCTCTAAATGCACTCGGTAAAAAGCAAAAATCAATGCAGTTTTTAGTTCCAGGAATGTTGTTGGCTCTTTTGGCGATAGCGATTCCTATTATTATACATTTGTTTTATTTTCGACGCTTCAAAAAAGTGCCTTTTAGCAATGTGCGCTTTTTGAAGGAGATTAAGGAAGAAACCAGTACGCGCTCCAAATTGCGCAATTTATTGGTCTTACTTTCGAGAATACTAGCGATAGCAGGGTTGGTTTTGGCTTTTGCCCAGCCCTATATCCCTTTCGGAAAAAAGCAAAATCAAGGTCCAAAGGATGTCAGTATTTTTGTGGACAATAGCTTTAGTATGAGTGCATTGGACAAGGATGTGCCCCTATTTGAAAAAGCCAAACAAAAAGCAAAGGAAATTGTCAAGGCGTATGATGAGTCCACTCAATTTCAAGTGCTAACGCATGATTTTGAAGGTAGGCATCAACGGCTCGTAAGTAAGGAAGAAGCATTGGGATTAATTGACGAGATTAAGCAAAGTCCAGAAGTACGAGTCTTGTCCAAAGTCCTAAAAAGACAAAAAGCAGCCTTAGCGACACGAAGTCAAACGAATCATACTTCTTATATAATCTCAGATTTTCAATCGAGTATTATGGACTTGACAGCGACACCAGACACTTCCGTAAAAGTGAACTTGGTGCCTTTACATGCCGTCCAAGAAGCAAATATAGGGATTGACTCTTGCTGGCTGGCTGCTCCTGTGCCTATTTTGAATCAACCCAATACGTTATTGGTCAAAGTACACAACTACGGTCAAGTGGCAGCCGATGAAGTCAAACTTGCCTTGAGTCATAGTGGCCAAATTCGTCCACAGGGCACCCTTAGCATTCCTGCCAGAAGTGCCGTCATAGACACGATTCACTTTGTACTGAACCAACCAGGATGGCAAGAAATGGTCGTCAGTATCAACGACTACCCCGTACAGTTTGATGACAAGTACTACGTTAGTTTTCCTGTCATGGAAAAATTGAATGTCTTAACCATCCAAGATGCTAAGACCAATAAATATTTAAATGCAGCTTTAGCAGGCATCTCTTATTTTAATCCTACGGAGCAAAATGTTCGAAATCTTGACTATTCGGCCTTCCCCAAATACCAATTGATTATTCTTCACGAACTAAACAACATTTCTTCGGGGTTAGCAAATTCCTTAAAAGAGTTTGTCATTGATGGGGGCAATGTCTTGGTTTTCCCCAATCCTTCTGGCAACCTTGCTACCTTGAACACCTTTTTAGGCTCGTTAGGTATTCAAGAATTAAATGGGTTTGAGAAAGTAGAAAAGCAAGTACAAAGAGTGAATACCCAAGCCTTTGTATTCAAGGATGTTTTTCAACGAATTCCCAAAAATATTCGTTTACCTAAGACTTTTGGTAGTTTTTCCCGCAAGGGCATCACTAACTCTGGCGAAGAAATACTGCTAACTAATCGAGATGGTACACCCTATCTTTTTAAGATGAAAAAAGGAGAAGGTAATCTATATGTCTCGTCGGCTCCATTAGATATTGCGTATAATGACTTAGTCAAAAATAGCGAGATTTTTATTCCTATGCTCTTCAAAATGGCCATTTCTACTGGAAAATCCCTAAAAATCGCTCGAGTCATAGGACAAGATGAAGTCATAGAAGTACGCAGTGTAGAAATGTCGCCTGACAAAGTATTAAAATTTCAGCACGATGGTCAAGCGTTTTTGCCCGAACAAAGGATGATTGGCGATAAAGTCATTTTAGGCATTAATAACCAAATAAAAAAGGCTGGTTTTTATAGACTTTCCAAAGAAACCACCGACACTGTGGGGATTTTTGGATACAACTATGACCATCGTGAATCTGACTTATCTTTTTTGACAGATAGCGAATTACAACAGCGTGTCCCCGAGTATGTCATATTGGATCAATCCGAAGTAGCAGATTTATCAAATACGATTCAACAGTTAGATAATGGTAAAGTGCTCTGGCGTTGGGGCTTGATTGCTGCCTTAATCTTTTTAGCTTTGGAGATATTATTGATTCGTTTCTGGAAAGTATAAAAAAAAGTCATGCATCGATAAGATACATGACTTTTGAATATAGTGAAGGGTATATTTTATGCTACCAAGATAAATCGTCTTCTTCTATCGTTCCTACGGATTTATCATCAACCACTTCTGATTCGCTAGTCACTTCCACTTCATCAACTACTTCATCGATAGATGTTTGATTTTCTTTAGCTGCGGCTTCGGCAGCCAGTTGTTCGTGATAAATGCGATCTCTTTCTTCGGCACGGCGTGCAAATTCATCGAAGTCATAATCTGGCATTTGAGCCTGCATTTCTTCAATTAGTCCATTTAGATTATCTCTAAAGCGAGTTAAATCTTCTTTATAGATGAATAATTTGTGTCTGTCATATCCATCACCATTATCGCGTCGCTTGCTTTCGGTAATGGTTGCATATTTGTCTCCCCCCCTTGTTTCTCTAATGTCAAAAAAGTAAGTACGGCGTCTGCCTGCCTTAAACTTTTGAGAAAAGACGATATCTTCTCTACGATTATCCATAATTTATAGTGTTTTCAGTTCAAATTCATAAAAATAGGGCTCCATTTTACCATGAAGGAACCGATAACAATGGTTCACAACCTATAAAATAGCATAGAGACCTAACAATTGTACGTCACGCAAAAGTAACTTAATCATCATTAATCAACAAATATTTTGAGAAAAAAATGGCAAATTACCTAAGAACTAGTACTTTTTACACGAATTTACTATGTCACCGACCAAAAAAAATCAATGATTTGCTACGTTTTCACTAAATCTAAATAATATGGGCTGTTGCTGGCGATTAGTTCTTGATGAGAGCCATATTCCAAAACTTTCCCTTTTTCTATCACCATAATACGGCTGTATGGAAAAGTTGGGGATAACCGATGGGTAATTATTAGCGCCGTTTTTCCCGCAAGGGAGTCACTCAAAAAAGAAAGAATCTGGTGCTCGGTGACCGTATCTACCGCAGACAAACTATCATCAAAAATATAGATAACAGGATTTTTTAAAAACGCTCTTACGATGGCTACTCGTTGCTTTTGCCCACCAGACAAAGTCACTCCACGCTCACCGACCATCGTTTCAAATCCATCAGGCAAACGAGTAATGTCCTCATAAATGGCTATATTTTTGGCCATTTCTATTAATCGGTCTTCCGTAATTGTTTCTTCTCCAAATCGCATATTATTTGCAATGGTATCCGAAAACAAAAAACTAACTTGGGGCACATAACCAAACTGCTTGCGCAAAAAGGTCAAATCATATTTTTGAATATCCACCCCATCAATTAATATTTGTCCTGAATCCACATCATAATTTCTAATCAAAAGCTCCCCAATAGTCGATTTTCCTGCGCTCACTTCACCAACAATCGCCACCTTCTCCCCTGCCTGTATGTCAAAAGACACCTGATCCAACGCCAATATTCCCGTCTCTGGATAAGTAAAAACAACATCAATAAATTCAATTTTTCCCAAAAATTCGGACGGAACAAAAGAGCCCGAAAGTACTTTAGGTTTCATGTTCAAATATTCATTGATGCGCTTTTGAGATGCCGCTGCTTGTTGGGTCAAAGAAGCCATCCACCCAATGGACGTCACAGGCCAAGTCAACATATTTACATAAATAACGAACTCAGCGATATTCCCTGGACTTATAGCCCCTTGAACGGCTAGTTGCCCACCTTTATAAACGGTCACAACGGTACTAATTCCAATCAGAATCATCATCATGGGGCGAAATACAGCATCCACTCTCGCCAATTCAAGGGATTTACGCTGAAAATCAGCTCCCTGCCCATCAAAATGGGCTGCAATTACTTTTTCATTAGCAAATGACTTTACCACACGGATTCCAGAATATACTTCTTGGGCGTAAGCATTCAGTCCCGCTAAAAGCTCTTGAATTCGCTTACTCTTTTTGTTGATAATATCGCTGACAAAATAAATAGAAACAGATAAAATCGGTAAAGGCATAAGCGCATAAAAAGTTAAAATCGGGCTTACCTTAAGCATAGAATAGATAACTAAAATAAATAAAAAGCTCACATTAATAGCATACAAAACAACGGGCCCTGTAAACATCCGTACTTTCGCAACATCTTCGGAAATACGTGCCATCAAATCCCCCGTCGCATGCTCCTTAAAAAACGAAAGATCTAGCTCAAAATATCGCTTTAAGATGTCTCTTCGCATATCATACTCCATGAGCCGAGACATGACGATTATCGTTTGGCGCATGGCGTACATAAAAACACCTGAAAGGATGGCTGCTCCAATAATTAATCCCCCAAATGTAAGCAACGATTGATTGACATCTGCTGGAGCCATTTCGCCTGATTTTACTAATGCTAGATTATCTACGACATAATCCAACCCTTTCCGAATAAGCTTGGGCTGCCATACCCTAAAATAATTGGACGACACCACAAAACCGATGCCCAGTAGCAGATACCAGCGGTACCGTAGAAAATATTTTTTTAAAATGAAAAGATCCTTCAAGCTGCTCTTTTAAAAGGCGAATTTTGCACGATTATTGGTTAGATAAAAAGGTACCGTGTCTCAAAAAGTTTTAATACGATAGGAGAATTGTTCTTTTTTGCAGCAAACTTGCATAAAATACTGGTTTTAGGGCTATTTTTTTTGCATTAAAACCCCTACTTTTGGGATTATGATTGTTATTTTTTGCAATCTGTGCGCTCTAAACTAAACAAACTAAACATAATTTCCATGAATAGAATTGTCACATTAGATGAGTTTATTATACGTCGCCAAAAGGACTTCCCTTTTGCTTCGGGTGAATTATCAGGTCTATTAAGAGATATAGGCGTTGCCGCAAAAGTCATCAATCAAGAAGTCAATAAAGCGGGTTTAGTCAATATTTTAGGTATGAACGGCTCCGAAAATGCTTCAGGAGAAGATGTTGCCAAGCTTGATGTCTTTGCTAATGATAAAATGAAGCAATTTTTACAAACCAGTGGAGAGTGCGCAGCCATCGCTTCTGAAGAAGAAGAAGGCTTTATCACCATCGACCAAGTAGAAGGAAAAAATTCTGAATATTTAGTTGTTTTTGACCCTTTGGATGGTTCGTCAAATATTGATGTAAATGTGTCTATCGGGACTATTTTTGCTATTTTTCGACGCAAGTCGCCTAGCAATGGTCCGATTGAATTAGAAGACTTTCTACAAAAAGGCACTGCTCAAGTAGCGGCGGGATATGTACTTTATGGCTCTTCGACGATGTTGGTTTATACGACAGGAAAAGGGGTTAATGGGTTTACATTAGATCCTGGTATTGGTGAATTTTGTTTATCTCACCCCAATATCAAGATTCCACAAAAAGGTAAATACTATTCTTTGAATCAAGGCTATTATAGAAGTTATCGCCCAGGTGTCCAAGCTTATTTAAAACATTGTGAAAAAGAAGGCATTGGTCTAAGATACATTGGTTCTATGGTGGCTGATATCCACCGGACCCTTATCAAAGGTGGCATCTTCCTTTATCCTGAAACCAAAACCAATCCTGACGGAAAATTGAGATTGGTCTATGAATGCAATCCCATGGCTTTCTTAGTGGAACAGGCTGGTGGTATCGCCATTACAACGGGACTTACCCGTGTTATGGAAGAAAAACCCACGGGCTTACACCAGAGAAAAACCATTCTTATCGGTTCGCCAGACATGGTAAATAAAGCAGCGGGACTGATTCGTGAGAATGTACTCGTGAACTTTGAATAGATTTCGCTTACGCTAAAAATAAAGGGGTACTCGTTTCAAAACGAGTACCCCTTTTTTCATCATCTACCCCCAAGAAAAAAGGCCACCAAGTACAAGACTTAGTGGCCATACAAATATCAATGAAAAAGTTATTGCTTCACAAAACGTCCAGAGATGCTCGTGGTGTTATCAACCAAAATATGGTAGAAAAAAGTACCAGCTGGATACGTAGTCACATCTACTCCAATTTGCTGTGTACCTTTATTCAGATTTGAATGAAGCCTAGAAGTAATCAATTGACCATTCAAATCGTAAATATCTAATTTTATATTTGCATTCTGTTGCAAGTTAAAGGAAATCGTCACCTTGTCCTTTACAGGATTTGGAAAAGAAGTCAGTTCTTGTAGATAATCTGCAATATTAACAGTAGCTACCGCCCCCAAGTTCCAAGTAGCTTCTGGAGCAAAAATAGGAGGTAAATTATCAGGCTGCTCCATCAAATATGGGACACCGTCTCCATCAGAGTCACCGCCAGACTCGCCTGTTGGCCCAAATTCTGCCAATTGCATCTTATTACCAACGGTCTTAAAGAATCTAGTAAATACGGCTGGAGCTGCTGTTTTGCCACCCACTAAAGCGGCTTCACGCAAGGCACCAGAAATAATCGCTACATTAAAAGGAGTATAAGTAGCCGTTGCATTATTTTCTGCTGTTTGGAAGGTCATCACGGTTGGGCGATAAAAGTCCATTAATTTATCGTAAGCCGCATTGGCGCCTGCTAAATAAGTAGCTTCATTGGTCAACGCATAGGCCGCATACAACCCACGAGCAATAGCCGCTTGATTCATCGCCAATTTGGGAGACGTCATAGGGCCTACTCCAAGCTCAACACCATTGTAATAGCCTCCACTAGCATCTTTAAAGTTATTCAAGACAAAATTAGCTTGTGCATTCACTGCATTCAAAGCCATAGTCTCTAAAGGCGTCCCAGCAAATTCTTCTTTCATTTTGCTAAGCACCATCAACATATAGCCCGCATCTACGGCACTAATCGTATTGCCCTTTACTACGCTGCCACCTGTCAAATTAGATTCGCTCACAAAAGTACCCATGGCTCCATTAAAGTGCATCGCCATCATATTTTGAAATATCACCTTACTCGTTCCTTTCATCAAATCAAAAGGTCCTGGCATACCTGTTACAGATGCAGGAGCAGGAAAAGGATCTCCATCAAAGACATATTTATAGACTTTGTGGGCATCATCAGAGTTATTACCTGGATCCATCATGTTCTTAAAATTCAAGGCACCCCACAAGTAAGAAATCTGGTCAAATAATACACTTTTAGGATCTGTAACTGTCAATGAATTCATTTTGGGCGGAAGCCCCGCAATAACCATAGCCTCCGTAACCGCTATCCCATGTGGAAAATATTTAATCCCATCAGCAGGATTGTAAGTAGCTGGAGAGATGGCGCCTAGACTGGTACCATCATAAGCCAATTTATTAATCACAAGTAGGGTCTTATTAATGGCTTCAGCCGTTAATACTTGCCCAATAAACCCATCTGCATTGTCTCCACCAAAATAAATCCCTTTAGATGCATCAAAAACACCATTTGCATCATCAGGATTGCCATTGGCAACGGGCACATCATCTTCATTGGCATCATGAAATGCACTTAGCATATCTTGCGCCCAAAGATACTGTTTCATCAAGGACTGCCCCATGGCACCTAAGTTTAGCACTTTGTCCATTTTAGAACGATCCCATCTCAGAGAAGCAAAATCTGTCTCAAATCCTGTTTGAACCGCTTGCGGTAAATGGGGATCTCCTTTCGTAAACTCTGCAAACTGTGGCCAAGGATGCTTTACAGGAATAGCATGGGCACGTTGGCCAAATCCCATAATATTCATCATCAACATGTCATCTTCTTTGTACCCATTAGGTGTACCGCCCGTAAATGATCCGTCAAAAGCGGTATCGGTATTCATCGCTGCCATGTTCATAATGGCTGGGCCCCACATCATGTGTAAGCCAATTCCCGAACGAGAAATAACCGTTCCTAGCTGGTATCTTGAGTACTCGTAGTTTTCAATCCCAAGTGTATAAGCAATCGAATCGGGCTCATTAAGCACCATCGGATCCAAATCATCCAGATTATACCCTAGTGCTTCCGCAAAAGGCTCTCCAGATTCATTGATCTCGTTAGCCAATAACAATTGATCTTGAGTCAAATAGTTGGTGGTATTTGTGATGGTTATTTGAGCATAAAGCCCAAAAGATGCCATCAGAACAAATACTAATAGGGTAAATATTTTTTTCATTGGTTTAGATTTTAATGAATTAAACAATTATTGTTTTACAAACCTAAACCTATACTTTGTTATCAATTGTCCGTGCAGAGACATTGAAAGAAATTGACATGTTTCTACTTATGGGTTTTGTCGGGAAAATGACTTGTATTGGGTTTTGCATTTGAGCTGCGCTCATTCAAATAGCACTTTGGTGCTGCTCAAATTAAGTACTTGGGCATAATGATATACCATTATACCGCTACACCAAAATCTAATCCATCAACTAAGACTGAACGGTAGCTATTAATTTGCGTTGCCCGCCCCTGTTTCTAAATTCACAAAGGAAAATACCCTGCCAAGTACCTAGCGCCAAATGGCCGTCCACAATAGGAATGGTGACAGATGTGCCCACTAGTGCCGTTTTTATATG
>CAYTLX010000002.1:16073-20061 GCA_964438645.1 uncultured Saprospiraceae bacterium
CCGAAGTAATAAACTAAACTCAAATTGGTCATTACATAAGTATCATTGCCATGACTATCTCCACGCTGATGTCCAGGCAAGCCAATATTGACATCACGCAAAGAGCGATCCGCCAACAATGGTGCTATCGGCCCACGCAACCCTTCCAAATCGCCTGGATCCGCATATACCGTACTTACATCGTCTATGTAATCCATAAATAATTTTCGAGCGCTGATTTCTAGATTCAAACTCCATTCAAAATTTAAATCCACCTTAAAACCAATACCGTAAGTAGCCGCCAAAGTAGTCGTATAGTATTCTTCGCCAGAAAACTGTCCTTCTGTGCCATATTCACGCAAATTATAGGTCGTTCCATCTAGTTCTGTCTGTGGGTTAAAGTTAAAGACCGTAAAACCACCAAACAGATAAGGAGTATAAAACTCATCCCTAGAACCATGAATATACTTGAAGAAATTAAATTCAAACTGACTCGTAAATTCATAAATATTTGAATGAAAATTCAGATTTCTATTTTTCTCGAATATATTCTCAGAATCGGCATCATCCGCACTTATATGGCCATAGCCAAGCCCTAATTTAACGTTAATTCGTGGATTAAAATCATATCTGGCAAAGGCCGTCCCTGATAGTCCTGGTTTATTTAAACGAAAATTGGTATTTAAGTCTCCAAAATAATAGGCGACACCAACACCGCCACCCACTTCCCAGCCATGTTGCGCTTTTGCCGTAAGGCTAAAAACAAACAAAATAGCCACTAAAGCCGTAATTTTCACATTGATTTTATTCATGGATATTGTCATCTCTTTATTGGTAACCCTTAATTTAGACACAAATCAGGCATTTTATGGTAAAATTTTGCCCTATCTAAATAGTTACCTTATATTTAACACTCAACTAACAGGCAAATATCTTGCCCAGCTAAAGCCATGGTGCTTAGATTTTATCAAAACGATGTTCGATTATACAATGTTGTTGGGCGATACAACTTTTAAAGTAGCCCTGCTTTCGCCGAAATATCCAACATCCGGTCGATAGACACCCGCGCATCACGGATAATATCTTCTGGAAGGGTAACTTCTGGCAGTTCATACTTCAGGCAAAGGTACAATTTTTCTAATGTATTCAATCGCATGTGTGGGCATTCATTGCAAGCACACATATTATTGGGTGGTGCGGGGATAAACTCCTTGTTGGGACTTGACTTCTCCATTTGGTGAATAATCCCAGGCTCGGTCGCCACAATAAAGGTCGTTGCTGGATTTTCCTTCGTATATCTCAACAAACCTGAAGTAGAACCAATAAAGTCCGCCTGATCCAATATCACCGACTCACACTCTGGGTGTGCAATCAACTTTGCTTCGGGATGCCGAATCTTTAGTTTGGTTATTTTTTCGACAGAAAAAATCTCATGCACCATACAAGAGCCATTCCACAAGACCATGTCACGCCCCGTTTTCTTGACGAGATACCGCCCTAAGTTAATATCTGGCGCAAAAATAATCTTCTTATCCTTCGGCACACTGTCAATGATATGTACCGCATTGGTCGAAGTACAACACAAATCGGTCAATGTCTTCATTTCAGCCGTAGTATTTACATAGCTCACGACCACATGGTCTGGATACTTCTCCTTAAACAACTTAAAAAGCGGTGCTGGCGCCGAATCCGCCAACGAACAACCTGCGTTCAAATCAGGCAATAATACTTTTTTACTTGGGGATAAAATCTTAGCCGTCTCTGCCATAAAATGCACCCCAGCAAAAACAATAATATCTGCGTCCGTCTCTGCTGCTTCTTGCGAAAGCCCTAAGCTATCTCCCACATAATCCGCAATATCCTGAATGTCCCCTTCTTGGTAGTAATGCGCCAAAATAATGGCGTTTTTCTCCTTTTTTAGTCGATTGATTTCTTCAAATAAGTCCAAAGTAGGATCGACATCTATATCTAAAAAGCCTGTATTCTTTAGTTCTTTGGTAGCAAAAGTTAATTCGTCCTGCATTTTCTGTACGTTTTTAGTATTTATGATGCCTTGCGGCAAAAAATGTAGTGCTGTGGGATGCTTCTGTAAACGTTTGGATTTTGGGAATGTTTTGTGGGTAGTTGGGTTGTTCTATTTTAATCATTCACTCAACTTTCGGCACTTAAAAAAACTGTAGTGACTCAATCTTGGCAAGATTTTGTTAGCCTAAGCCAGCGCCACGCGAGATAAGCCATGCGTTAACATCCTACCCCAAACGGCTGTACCGAAACCTGAGCCCCCTTCATACGACGCCCAAATAAATTTGGAAGTACAGAAAAAATCTCCTTACCTTTGCAAATGGCAAATAAAAAAAATCAAGACTGGCTGGCAGACGGTATTACTTTTGATGATGTTTTACTGGTGCCTGCCTACTCCGAAATCCTTCCTAGAGAAGTAGATCTTTCCGCTCAACTTACCAAAAAGATAAGACTAAACATCCCCATCATGTCTGCGGCCATGGATACCGTGACTGAAAAAGCCATGGCGATTGCCATTGCTCGACAAGGGGGAATTGGCATCATTCATAAGAATATGTCCATCGAGCAGCAGGCCGACCAAGTCAGGGCCGTCAAGCGCTCCGAAGGGGGAATGGTGATTGATCCAGTGACCCTGTTTCCCAATGATACCGTCGCTGATGCCCTTAAAGCGATGGCTAAGTATAAGATTGGGGGCATCCCCATTGTCAATACCCAAAACAAATTAGTGGGCATCTTGACCAATCGAGATTTACGCTTCGAGACCCGCTATCAGATTGAGATAAAAGAAGTGATGACTACCAAAAATCTTATCACGGTCTCAGAAGGGACGACTTTGGCGCAAGCCCAATCTACACTCCAAAAATATAAGATTGAAAAATTGCCCGTGGTGGATAAGCAAAACCACTTGATAGGATTAATCACCTATAAAGACATTTTGAAGGTTCAGAACTACCCTAACTCTTGTAAAGACCAACTCGGGCGCCTAATCGTAGGCGCAGCGGTCGGTGTCACCTATGACATGATGGATCGGGTAGATGCTTTGGTCAAGGTCGAAGTAGATGCGATTACATTAGACACTGCTCACGGACACTCTAAAGGGGTCATTGATGCGGTCAAAAAAATAAAATCCATTTATCCTGATTTACAAGTTATCGGGGGAAATGTCGCTACAGGGGAAGGTGCACTTGCATTGGCGAAAGCAGGTGTAGATGCCGTCAAAGTAGGCGTAGGGCCAGGTAGTATTTGTACCACTCGAATCGTAGCGGGTGTGGGCGTCCCCCAATTATCAGCTATTTATCGGGCTGCACAAAGCTTAAAAGACATGGGCGTACCTATTATTGCAGATGGTGGTGTCCGCTTTACGGGAGACATTGCGAAAGCTCTAGCAGCAGGTGCCGATGTGATTATGGCAGGTGGGTTATTTGCTGGAGTAGATGAATCCCCTGGAGAAACCATCATCTTAGATGGTCGAAAGTATAAAATTTATCGGGGCATGGGCTCCATCTCTTCGATGAAACTCGGCTCAAAGGACCGGTATTTTCAAGATGTAGAAGACGACATCAAAAAACTCGTCCCAGAAGGCATCGAAGGCAGAACTTCCTACAAAGGCTCTCTAGCGGAAGTCATGGTGCAATACACTGGTGGTCTTCGGGCAGGTATGGGCTATTGCGGGGCGCCCGACTTGGATACGCTCAAAAATGCGGAATTTATTCGCATTACGGGAGCGGGCATTCAGGAAAGCCATCCACATGACATCGTTATCACTAAAGAATCTCCCAATTATTCTAGGGGATAAAATGGAACGAGCAAACTATGGGGCTTTTTGAGTGCCAAAAGCTGAATTCCTAAGCAATCTTAAAAAAAAAGTGAGAAAACAGGCATTAAACCTTTACAAAAAGCAAAATAACCTTTAGATTTGCACACGCTTATGGAATTGGCCTATGGTGTAATGGTAACACATCGGTTTTTGGTGCCGTCGTTCTAGGTT
>CAYTLX010000003.1:0-7932 GCA_964438645.1 uncultured Saprospiraceae bacterium
TTTAAAGAATGTCGTGGGCGGCAGCACCGTTGCGCCGTTGCGTGAAACCCAAGACGTGGGCGACAGCACCGTTGCGTCGGTAGCACCAAAGTCTAATTTACAAATACGCAGACGCCATCCCAAAAACCTACTGCACCAATAATTTTCCACGACAGATTCGATGCCGCTCTTTGATGAGTACAGGGTAAGTACCTTTTGCCCAATTAGAGACATTGACTTGCGTGGAATTTCCAGACAACTTTTCTTCATGGACTACTTTTCCCGCAAGGTCTAGAATCACTAAAGAAGCCGTTTTGTTGGGTTCTATTTTCCGAAAGGAGATACGAACCATGCCCGAAGCAGGATTAGGGCTCAGCTTGACATCGTTATTCAATCTACGAGATGGCTTATTGGGCTCTTCAGAAGCGACTATATTAGATAAAGAATACGTCTGAATAGAACGCCCAAAGGTCGCAGCAACAAGCTCATTATTAGCGACATTATGCGCTAAATCAAATACTGGAATAAATGGCATATTGGTTCCTACGCGCTCCCAATGCACACCTGCATTTTTGGTCACATAAACGCCCGCATCATTCGCTACAAAAATAATATTATCATCATAGCCTGGTAATACAAAAATCTCATTGATGGATACTGGCGGCAAATCACCCACAATACTCGTCCAAGAGCTCCCTAAATCTGTGGACTTCCATATTTTGGCTGAAAAATCATCCGCCATATATGCAGATTCGCTGACGTAGATCGTGTTGCTATCCGTCGGCGAGCCTACGACATCTGAAACATTGTAATCATTATCAAACTGATCTATCCGGGTCCAAGTGGGCCAATCAAAAATATCATACTTCCCATACCACACATTACCATCTGTCGTACCCGCAAAGAGCAAACCTTGTACTATTGGAGATTCCGAAAGGCTAGAGATGGTGTGGTAATAGGCAGGCTCAATAGGACCATCCGTCAAATCACCAGATATGTTGTCCACAAAAAAAGCTCCACCCCCATTATCTACCCCCGCATAAACTCGATGAGTACCATAAAACGAATAAACGGTATCGTGTGCCGACAACAAGTAAGGCGTGTCCCAGTTGGTCCTATCATCATTGAAATGGTAACTCAAATATTCAAAATCATTGTCTAGGATTTTGATGATATTACCATTTTGTGAAGAAACATAGAGACTATTTTCATTTTGGGGGTTAATCTGCATCCCAAATCCATCTCCCCCATAGTAACGCTCCCAGTTATTTATATCATCTTTGTTGCCTAGTGTGGTACCATTATCCTGTAAGCCCCCCCAATACGTATTTGGGTTTTGTGCATCATACGCTGTTCGATAGACTTGATTAGTAGGAATATTTTCTGCGTCACTCCAGTTCAAACCATCATCTTCTGTTTGGTACAAACCTCCATCAGTACCTAGGTAGATTTTTCCGGAAGGAGAAAAAGCCATGGCATGCATATCTGCATGAACTTCATACTCGTACCAAGGCGGTGTGGCCATTTCCCAAGTATCTCCATTATTTTGACTGCGCCACAACTCGACACCACTAACAAACAAGTCATCTGGATTAGTAGGGTTCACCCAAATATTTCCAAAATACCAACCATAAAAACTTGTCGCACCTTCTAAACCGGCAATATTTAATGAATTCCAATGCGAACCAGCATCATCCGACCGAAAAATATCATGTATCGCAAAATCATTACCAATGTAAAGTGCATAGATTTTTGCTGGATTGGAAGGATACACTGCCAGTCCTATTCGACACAAATCATATTGCGGAAGGCTATCTTGAATAATTGTCCATGTGACTCCTCCATCGGTAGTTTTATGAATTTTGGCAGCGGAGCCAGAAGTAATTGATTCTTGAGGGGTTCGATAACGATTCCAGCCAGCCGCAAAAAGGGTATTAGCATCATTAGGATCCATCACCATATCAATAATGCCTGCCGTATCACCCACAAAAAGAACTTGCTCCCATGTGGTACCGCCATTCGTCGTTTTGTATAAGCCACGGTTGTTGTCTATTCGCATCGGAAAGCCCATCGCACTCACATAAATGGTGTTGGGGTCTGCAGGAGAAACAATAATTTTGGAGACAATTCCCACTTCATCCAGCCCAAGATGTGTCCAAGTAGCTCCGGCATCCGTACTTTTAAACACACCGTTTCCGATATGAGTATAAGCCCCTATCGCAACATCTCCTGTACCTACATAAATGGTATTGTGATCCGATGGGTCAAATACAATGCTGCTGATTGTCGAGAATTCATTCTGGTCGAAGATTGGATTCCACGTTGTGCCGCCATCGGTCGTTTTGAAGATGCCACCTAGCGCAAATCCTGCATACATGACATTTTCATTGGTTGGGTCTATGGCAATTTGATTGACACGTCCCCCGATATTCCCCGGCCCTTGCACGGTCCACTCTCCATCTGTATCTCTAAATTGCTTGGCTTTAGCGGCATTGATTCTAGCTAGTTTCATTCCTTTCTGGTAAGCTTCAATGTCCATACCACTTGCGCCGATATGCTGGTCAAAAAAACCTTCATTGGGGACTCCTTGAATGGAATTATGGGTAACATGGTCTATTTTCCTTTCGGAAAAAGTACAAGAAAATCCTAAAAATAAAAGGAAGGATAATAGGGCAAAATACTTCATATCTATTGTTTTTGAAACAAATATATGAAATATTACGCTAAGATTGCTACTCAAAAATACTTTTGTACATTTTATTACAAAAAAAATCACATCAACTTTCGGTATAATGGCTCAATGGTATCACATTAAACCATTATACCGTCTTATCAATTCCGCCCCGTAACATCCACTTTTAGTCGTTCAGGTCGATTGGCAATTTCCCAAGCAGTATAAAAAGTCAATTGGGCAATTTTAGCCATTTTCTCAAAATTAATCTTATCTACTGTATCCGATGGTCGATGGTAGTCATCATGTGTCCCGTTAAAAAAGAAAACAGAAGGGATGTTGTTTTTGGCAAAATTGTAGTGGTCAGACCGATAATAAAACCGGTTGGGATCGTCATCTGCATTGAATTTATAATCCAAATCTAATTGAGTATAGGAGTTGGCATGTTTGACGATTTTGTCCAAATCAGTGCTCAACCTATCTGCTCCTATCACATAAATATAGTTGGGGTGTCCTTTATGGTCGTCATCGACACGCCCAATCATATCGATATTAATGTCTGCCACCGTATTTTTCAATGGCACAATTGGAGAAGCCACATAATGCTCTGAGCCGAGTAATCCCTTTTCTTCCCCTGCCATCCACATAAAGACAATGCTTCGTTTTGGCCCCATTTTGGCTTTTTTTGCTTGCGCAAAAGCATGAGCTATTTCTATCATTGAAGAAGTGCCCGAGCCGTTATCATCCGCTCCATTATAGACATCTTCTCCCCGCTTTCCGAGATGATCATAATGCGCAGAAATAAAGACATATTCATCTTTTAACTTTGGGTCGCTTCCTTCGATGACCGTTAAGATGTTTGCACCATGTAGATAGTTACGTTTTATTTCAAGGTGGGCTTTTACCTTTGTTTTAGCCTTAAAATGCTTCGGTTGTCCCTTCTTTTGGATTTTTCGACGATATTTTAGTAGCTTTTTGTATTTTCTGCCTAAAATAAGCCTTGCCGCATCTTCCGAAATTTCCACATTATTTGCCCACTTTTTTTCAGGTTGGAGTCCTTTACCTAGCTGCCAACCACGAGCTAATTTTGGGCGCACGTCGGGTAAGGCTTTTTTGACGATAAAAACTAATTTTGCGCCATGCTTATAGGCTGCTTCATACTTTAAGGTTTCGTCTGATGACCATTTTGATGCAGTATTTGTTTTAGAAATAAGGTAAGCTCCAGCCTTGCCCTTGGGCTCTCCATCAAAAATAATAATCGTTTTCCCCTTGACATCTACCCCGTCATAATCATTGTAAAGTCCATCTTCAATACCATAGCCTAGAAATAAAATCTGATTAACATCCAAATCCAAAGAAGCGTTGGATTTTATATTGGCATAGTAGTCCTGCTTGCGCAAAAACTGTTTTTTTACTTCAATGGTTCTTTCTCCCCATTGTTCTTTGTGATAGTCAAATGGCTGTTCATATTGTGCTTGATCATTGTTATCTTTTATACCAAAAGGCGGTAGGTTGTAATTCGCCAATCTACCTTCGATATACTTAGCCGCCTTTAACAATCCAGGTTTTCCCGTTTCTCGACCTTCCATCGCATCACTAGCAATAATCATCAAGTGCCTTCTTAGGCGCTCGGGAATGATGGTTTCTGCAAAGACAACGCTAGCGTCTTTTTTTATTGATTGAGCTGATTTTAGCGTGGATTGTGCGTGGATATTTAGCGAAAGCAACATCGCCAAAGAAAAAATAATTGATTTCATGGTTCGTTTTTTTGTAACTGTGTAGGTGCCCCTATTTATAGGATGGAATAGGCATTTTATGGCAAAAATCCGCAGACACCTAAATAGTTACTGTTTTTTAAGGTTAAGTGGGTTTGGGTTATTTCCCACCTACATATTCCGCTGCTTTTATACCAAAGAGAGCCCATTGGTCTTTGTAGTGAAACGGCACTTGCACCCATTCTCTCATGGGTCTATTTTTCCCGGAAGGGTCGAATAGTTCAGAACCATCTAAACTAAGCGCTTCCTGATGAAATGCTCCATTTAATTTAAAAACCATTGATTTTTTGAAATAGCAACAAAAAGCTTTTTTGCCGATTTTAAAACAAGGCTTGCCAAATAATTGCCCCTTTACAGCTTCTTCAATGCTTCCACCGACAATACCAAAATACGTTTCTTCTTGTGTCATAACAACATAGTTATTTTGTCAATTCTACGCTGATGGCGTCCCCCTTCAAAAGGGGTTTTTAGAAAGACTTTGACCATTTCTATCGCTAAATTTTCCGAAACAAATCTTGCGGGAATCGCAATAATATTCGCATTATTGTGGGCACGCCCCAACCTAGCGATTTCCATCGTCCAGCAAAGAGCTGCCCGTATGTATTGGTATTTGTTTGCTGTGATGGCGACCCCATTTCCGCTGCCGCAAATCACGATACCAAAGTCAAACTCCTCTAGCTTTATATCCTTTGCAACAGGATGAACGGCGTCGGGATAATCCATCGACTCCGAAGAATAAGCGCCTCGGTCAACAACTTCGACGCCTATACCCTGTAGGTAAGCCATAATGGCTTTTTTATGCTCAAAGCCTGCATGATCAGAACCAATAGAAATCTTCATCCTTAATTATCTTTGCATTCCGCCTGGTTGCCCTGGCATCCCCGTAGGGCGTTGTGGCAAATAAGGTGAAAATTCATCTTCTAATTTCTTTGAATATTCGGTATCTCCGGCCTGTCTCGCCATTGCAATCAAATTGCTCATCACCGATTGAGCCATCGCTTGATCTTGCTTGTAGCTAGATTGTACCGTACGCTTATTAATCGAAGTATAAAACTTCATATTATCCAGCATATTCTTTTCGAGTTGCTGAAAATGTGGTTTTGCCTTTTCATATCCACCTGCTTGGAGATAAATATTTAAGACACGCATGGTATGGTAGCCATATTCAAAATTCATATCAGGAAACCCTTTAAAGTATAAATCCAACAATTCAATGGCCTTATCCTTCTTGCCTTTAGCAATGAAGTCTTGAGCTGCGCGAATGATAATTTCTCTTTGAGACTGGATAGCAGCTCCATAGCTATGATCCACAAACAGATTTTCCTTATCGAAATTACCCCACCAAAACTTCTTTACGCTTGCTAGGACTTTTTCGGGAGCGACGCGCCCCATGTAGGTCACTCCACCACTTGCTGCACCTGGACCTTGACCGCCTTGGGAGCGAATAGGCACAATCCTTGACGCCAACCCTTCTAACTGCAAGTAGTTTTTGTACCAAGCCACTTTTTCTTCTCGACAGGTCACTGCAAAATAAATCGGACGCTCCCAAAGGTTAGAAGCAATAATATCCAAAACAGCTAGCTGGTCTTTAAGCATATAATTGCCTGTCAACTTAATGTCTAACTTTGGCAGGATTCGAGCAGTATCTTCAATACCGACAACTCCATATTTTAGGACAGCTTGCTTATCTACAGGAATGACCAGATTTTTGGTCGGAAAATAAGAGACGGCAGGCTCTCCTGTTTGCTTGCGCAAAGGATGCGAGTC
The DNA here is from genome assembly GCA_964438645.1 of uncultured Saprospiraceae bacterium. Lineage (GTDB taxonomy): Bacteria > Bacteroidota > Bacteroidia > Chitinophagales > Saprospiraceae > HyVt-613. The sequence goes on from CAYTLX010000003.1 coordinate 6,193, forward strand.
TCCCGCAAATTTTAGTGCCGCAGTTGCAGGCATCAGTGTTCCTTTGCCATACGGATCTAGATACAACATATTTCGATAATACCCCTGATAAGCTTTTTTGGAGATAGTCATTTTAATTTTAGGGGAATTATTCACTTTTCGGCGAGCTAGGTCGATATACCAATCTACGGCAATCAAGCTCAAGTTAAGCACTCTTACATCCGTCCGAATATGTTCTATTTCTTGAGCATACCAAAGCGGATAGGTGTCATTATCCCCATAAGTAAAGACAATTGCATTGGGCGCACAAGACTCTAAGAAGTTATGCGCATAATCCCGAGATGCGGTAATATCTTTTCGACCCATGTCATCAAAATTCTGAGTGCCCATCAAGATTGGAGCAGACAAAACCAAGGCCGTAGCCAATGCAGCAGGCGCCATTCCTTTCATGGATGCTTTTTGCGCAAGCCCTTCAAAAATCGCTAAAACGCCCATCCCGACCCAAATGGCATACGCAAAAAAGGAGCCGATAAAGACATAATCTCGTTCTCGTGGCTCATTAGGGGGCTCATTGGCATAAATCACTAAACCCACCCCCGTAATCAAAAACAAAAGCATCAAGGCCGCAAAATCTTTGGGGCGGCGCATCAGATGAAAAACCATCCCAATCAATCCAAAAATAAAGGGTAAGAAGTAATAAGTATTTCGGGACTTATCATTTTTCATTCTTTCGGTTATCTTACTTTGGTCAAATCCTAAGTGGGCATTATCAATGGCATTAATCCCCGAAATCCAGTTGCCATCGCTTTTGTCCCAAGCATAAAACCCTTGTTCTGCATTCTGTCTTCCGACAAAATTCCACATAAAATATCGTCCGTACATCCAAAACATCTGATAATCCCAGAAGAAGCCTATATTGTCTCCCATCGTGGGTTTGCCTTTATTTCCAGTCCACATCTTGTAAAGCGTCGGTCTCGGCTCATTGCTATCATACATCCTTGGGAAGACCACTTTATCGGCATCCCGATAGACGTAGGACATTTTTTTGTCCATGACGACATATTTTTTACCATTCCAACCCAGTCTATTTTCTTCTTTAGAATCATAAGGCTTAGAATCAAACAAGGGCCCTTTAATCAAAGAGCGCTCGCCATATTGTTCCCGATTGAGATAAGGCAATAATCTTAGGGCATCGGAAGGGTTATTCATATTGATCGGTGGTGCAGCGTTAGCACGAACGACAATCACTCCATAAACGGAGTAAGAAATCGCTATCAAAGCAAAAGCAAAGATTAGGTTATGGATATTCGGGTGTCCTTTTTTGCGAGAATACCACAACCCTGCTCCAATAGCGCCAGCCATCACCAAAATAGCTACAAACAAACCAGAATGTCTTGGCATTCCACCATTGACTAATGGCACTTCAAAGAATTTCCATAAGTTAGGAATCCCCGTTACGATTAATTTTTGAATCAAAAGAATCAAAACAACCCCAACAATCATGGCTACAACTGCCTTTAAGATACCCCCATTCGGGTATTTTTTGAAATAATATAACAAGGCTATTGCTGGAAATGCCAACAAACTCAACAGGTGAACCCCCAAAGACATGCCTGCCGCCACAAGGGCAAATATCAACCAACGGTCATTTTCGGGGTCATCTGATAACGCATACCATTTTACGGCAGCCCAAAAAGTCATCGTTGTAAAGAAGGTGGACATGGCATATACTTCTCCTTCTACCGCCGAAAACCAGATAGA
>CAYTLX010000003.1:8032-9277 GCA_964438645.1 uncultured Saprospiraceae bacterium
CTGCCAGTTCTTTCTACGGAGAAAAAATAAACCACAAAGGCTATGGCAAAAACAATCCATCCAGCTATTCGGGATGTACGCTTAAATGTACTCATTTGGTCTTTATTTTAGAAATGGTCTGAATACCCATCAATGTATTTTTTGCTTAATGCTTTCTGCCAATAGAGATTAATTTTTGACAACCGTTGCTCATTAACAGAAAAAACCACGCAAAAATAGGTAAATATCTCCATATTAATACTGTTTTGCATGCATTTTTATATTTGGAGATTGAATCTTTAACGTTTGTACTTTCCTTTCCGTACCTTTGTTGTTTCAAAATTGCTAGAATTATGATCAAACTGCTCATTCTTGGGGCTTTAGGTTTTGTACTCTATCGATTGGTTTTCCAGCCAGCGCGGGAAGGCTACTTAGACAACTCTAAGCCCCGAATCATCAAGAAAAAAGGGCCCAAACCCACACAAAAAGAAGACGATTATACTGACTATGAAGAAATTGACTAAAGAAAATATTGTCTTTGAAGATGAGCAAATGATTGTGATTAATAAGCCATCAGGCATCTTATCTCAGCCTGACGCTAAGGGCAGTACCAACTTACTGACGCTTGTCTCAGAATACATCAAACAGCCCGCTTTTGTAGTTCACCGAATTGATCGCCCTGCCAGCGGAATCATCCTGTACGCCAAAACCCAACGGGGCGCCAATGAACTTTCCGCCTTTTTTCGCAAAAAAAACATCCGTAAAGAATATTTAGCACTTGTTGAAAAAAATGGAGACTTAGCCCCAATCGGTCGCTTAGAGCATCTCTTAGAAAAAAATGGTAAAACCAATAAATCTTACGTCTCTCCTTCTGGAAAAACAGCCATCCTAGAGTATGAAATCATCCAAACACTCGATAATTATTATCTGGTTAAAGTGGATTTAAAAACGGGGAGATTTCACCAGATTCGTGCCCAATTTGCCGCCGAAGGTTTCCCAATCAAAGGGGACAACAAATATGGCGCTAAGAGAAATAACCGAGACCGCTCTATTCACCTTCATGCTTGGAGAATACAACTGCCTTCTTACCCTATGTTTACCGCAGGACTTCCCAAAAATGACCCTTTGTGGAAAGTGGTGAAACTTGAGCTGGAATGAGAACGGGGGAACGGTGTAGCGGTGTAGCGGTGTAACGGGTTTAGCGGGTGTAACGGTGTAACGGGTTTAGCGGTTTAGTGGGTGGAAGCGCAATATCGTATCCCGTAG
>CAYTLX010000003.1:9377-19549 GCA_964438645.1 uncultured Saprospiraceae bacterium
CGGTGTAACGGGTTTAGCGGTTTAGTGGGTGGAAGCGCAATATCGTATCCCGTAGATAAGCTGTATCTAAGTGTGTATAAATTTCTGTCGTCGTAATTGACTCATGCCCTAGCATATCTTGTACCGCTTTCAAATTAGCTCCACCTTCAATCAAATGTGTCGCAAAGGAATGCCTAAAAGTATGTGGACTCACCTTTTTTTTAATCCCTACGGCTGTAGCTAACTCCTTTATCAGTAAAAAGACATAAACACGGGTCAATTTCTTTCCACGTCGATTCAAGAATAAATAATCTTCGTGTTTGGGATCAATATTCATTTGCTTTCGCCGAACGCCTTCTATGTACAATTGAATATGCTTTACGGCATCTTCTCCAATGGGAATGAGTCGTTCTTTATTATTCTTACCGACGACTTTTACCAAGTCAATCTCTGGAAAAAAATTGGATAATTGTAAGGTTACTAACTCCGTCACGCGTAAGCCACAAGCATACAATGTCTCTAACATCGCCCGATTACGTGTACCGTGATTGGTAGATAAGTCTATCGCATCCAACATTTCCTGAATCTCGTCATACCGTAATACATCTGGAATATGTCGGCTGGACTTGGGCATCTCTAGCAAAGATGCGGGATTGTCATTGACTAAATTTTCAATCAATAAGTATTTATAAAAAGCTCGAATCCCCGACAAGATACGCGCTCTAGACGTTTTTTCTAGTCCTACTTCACCCATCCAAATAAGCATTTGACGCAAGTCACTCGCTTCTATTAAAAAAGGGCTCTTTCCAGTCAGCTCCATCTCGACAAATTGGGCCAATTTCTCAATATCTCGCACATAAGCCATCACAGAGTGCTCCGACAGACCCCGCTCATACATCAAGTATGCTTTAAATTGATTGATCGCTTCTTTCCAAGACATGAATGCTTAACGTTTTTTTTCACTTTTTGTGCGTAGCACCCTTCATTCTGCGATACGTCATTGTCTTATTCTTTGACAAACCTTGCCCAATTATTTTGCCTTGCACCGCTGATTTGAATAAAATATAGCCCCGCTTTTAATTCGGATACATTTATGTGGAATTGATGTGGGTCAATTTGCTTGCGCACAAGAACAGGAATCCCTTGGGAAGAGATTATTTTTAATTCGCTCCCTCGACGAGTACCCAAATCTACCCATAGACTATTTTTTACAGGATTTGGAGATATTTGTATCGTTCCTGTTGGCAATAGTTCTATACCATCTGGCTTTTGCGTGACTGTGATTGAGAAATTGCAATTTTCTTTATTACTGCAATGATCTTTTGCTTGGTATTTTATACTAGATATCCCTAAGCCAACACTACTGCCGTTTGTAGGGCCTTCTGTTTGCGTAAGCGTCACCACAGCGCCCACATTACAAGTAGTTATTGCGACTGGCTCACTCCAGCTTAAGAGAGTATCCATTTTGCCTATTGGAATTTCTACTTTTATTTCGGCAGGACATTCTAAGCTTAACGTTCCCATTACAACCGTCGTGTCCACAAAAACTACAAAACTACAAGTGTCCATATTGCTGCAGCTATCCGAGACTGTATAGGTAATTGTCGTGCTGCCGTAGCTAAAATTGCTTCCTGATGGTGGCCCTGATACCATGTAAAAAGTGTTTAGAAACAATGATTTGCGACAAAGGTAGTTAGATTTTGGAGAAGTTGTCAAATAATTATGGAGCCGCACCTTCCTGTTATTTTGTTCAAGCGTGCAATTGTCTTGCTGTTTTGTTCAATCGTGCAAGTGTGCAATTGTTTTGTTCAACTAAAACCAGCTGCTCTTGCTACTAGCTAGTTGTTGCTACGGGCTAAAGCCCGTAGTACTTTAGCAAACCCGTAGTACTTTTATCCAAGAAAAACATACCTTTGCACTTAAATCAACCAATTACTATGCAGCAAACTGAATTTGTCGTAAAATCTACGGGACTTACTCCCAAAGGCGTCAAAGCTACTTTAGATTTATTAAACGAAGGAGCCACCATCCCTTTTATCGCAAGATATCGAAAAGAAAGAACGGGCTCATTAGATGAAGTTGAACTCGACAATATTAAGCAAGCTTCCGAAAAATATACTGAAATAACCAAAAGAAAGGAGTCTATCCTAAAGAGTATTGATGAGCAAGGCAAACTATCCGATGGCTTGCGCAAAAAGATAGAAAATAGTTGGGATTTGACGGAGTTGGAAGATTTGTACTTACCCTATAAGCGCAAAAGAAAAACGCGAGCCACCATCGCTAGAGAAAAAGGACTAGAGCCACTAGCGAAGCAAATTATGGCTCAACAAACAGGAAATGTCGAGCAAATGGCTTCAAAATTTCTTACTGATGATGTCGAAAATCTTGAAGAAGCGTTGCAAGGCGCTAGAGATATCATCGCCGAATGGGTCAATGAAGATTTGCACACTAGAACTTTACTTCGTCGGTTATTTGAACGTACAGCTACGGTCTTATCCAAATCCGTTAAATCTAAAGAAGAAGAGCAAGAAGCTCAAAAATATAAAGATTATTTTGAGTTTGAAGAGCCACTCAAACACTGCCCTTCGCATCGTTTGTTGGCTATTCGTCGTGGCGAACAAGAAGGCTTCCTTCGGATGTACATTGGACCCGACCCAGATGAAGCGGTTGCTCAGCTACAAGAAAAATATGTTTTAGGAAATAATGACGCTTCTGACCAAGTCGCTGAAGCCGTAGAAGATGCCTACAAGCGTCTATTGAAGCCATCTCTAGAAACAGAGTTTCGGGTAAAATCAAAAACTTTGGCTGATGAAGAAGCCATCCAAGTCTTTGCCGAAAATTTATCGCAACTGCTTTTGGAAGCTCCTTTAGGCAAAAAACGGGTTTTGGGGCTTGATCCAGGCTTTAGAACGGGCTGCAAGGTAGTGGCGCTTAGCCAAAATGGCAATTTACTCCAAAACTCGACCATCTTTCCACATCCGCCAAGGTCTCGTTGGCAAGAATCCGTCACTAAGCTAAAATATCTCGTCAAAAATTATGAAATTGATGCTATCGCTGTAGGAAATGGTACTGCAGGGCGTGAGACCATTGATTTATGTAAGTCCATAGATTTTGACCGCAAGGTCGCTATCTTTTCTGTGAATGAAAGTGGGGCTTCTATTTATTCTGCTTCCAAAATCGCACGTGAAGAGTTTCCCGATCATGATATTACGGTTAGGGGTGCGGTGTCCATCGGTCGTCGCTTGATGGATCCATTAGCTGAACTAGTAAAAATTGATGCCAAATCTATTGGGGTCGGCCAGTACCAACACGATGTCAACCAAACTAGACTCAAGGAAAGTCTAGATCGTGTCGTAGAATCTGCCGTCAACTCTGTAGGCGTCAACCTAAATACAGCGAGTAAACATTTATTGACTTATGTTTCCGGTTTAGGGCCGACTATTGCGGCGAATATTGTGGATTGGCGGACAGATAATGGGGCTTTTCGCTCTAGAGCCGATCTAAAGAAAGTGCCTAGATTAGGTGGTAAGGCTTACGAGCAAGCCGCTGGTTTTTTGCGCATTCGCAAAGCATCCAATCCCTTGGACAACACTGCCGTTCACCCAGAGCGCTATGCCTTGGTCAAGCAGATGGCGAAGGACTTAGGAGTCGATGTAAAAGAATTGATTCGCAATAGTCAGATGCTTTCGCAAATAAAATTATCACAATACATTACGGATGACTTGGGTATGCCGACTTTAAAGGATATTATTCAAGAATTGAAAAAACCTGGCCTAGATCCCCGTGGAGAAGCGCAGGTTTTTGAATTTGCTAATGTACGTAGCCTAGAAGAATTACGCCAAGGTATGGTGCTACCTGGCATCATCACGAACATCACTAATTTTGGTGCTTTTGTCGATGTCGGGGTAAAGCAAGATGGCTTGGTTCATATTTCTCAACTCGCCAATAAATTTGTCAAAAATCCAATGGATGTGGTCAGCTTGCGCCAAAAAGTGATGGTTCGAGTGGTCGAAGTGGATATTCCACGCAAGCGGATAAATTTGACGATGAAGGATGTGTAGGGGTTAATAATAAAATAGCAAAGTCAAGGATAGGAAAAGTGGTGCGTTTTTTTGGTCATTCTAAAAATGAACAACAAGAGGAAAAGCCAAACCTTTACCCTACGAAAGATTAACGGCTAGAGATATTTTAAAGCCAGACAAGCGTAAACGGTAGGGTATCATCGTATTAATACTAAGACAATACTGGTCGTATTCACCCAAATTCCAACTATTTCTTATCATTCCACCTTAGTACAAGCAGCGTTTTCCTATTTATCCTGTTCTAACTAAGTACAGCTAAGGCAATACTAGTTTTGCTTTTTTTAGTATCTTTGTTGCAGTGTATTTCTAATACAGGTAAGAGAGAAAAGATTAACCCAAAATAATAGCATGGTTTCCAATACGATTTCTGCGGTAATAATTGATGATGAAAATGACTCAATTAATACTCTATCAAACTTTCTTAGCTTGTTCTTTCCAGAAGTTTCAATTATTGGAAAAGCCTTTGGAGTAGAACAAGGAAAAAATCTGCTAACTAAAATTCAACCAGAATTAGTTTTCCTAGACATTGAAATGCAAGACGGATCCGGCTTTGACTTGCTAGATCAAATTTCTACTCAGACCTTTAGTATTATCTTCACAACAGCATATGATCAATTTGCTTTAAGAGCGTTTAATTATAATGCGATAGACTATTTGCTAAAACCGATTAATCCTGACAGACTCGCTATTGCAATAAAAAAAATAAAATCTAAAACAAACCAAGTACATGTTTCAAGAATAAACCTACAACAACCAAGCATTCCCAACAAAATAGAACTTAATATTGGCAACCAAATTCACTGGATATCTCCTAATGAAATTATTTACATCCAAGCAGACACTTGTTATACTTATGTCTTTTTAAAAGCAGGTCAAAAACTTGTTTTGTCAAAAACGATGAAATACATAGAAGAGCTCATTCCTAGTAGCATTTTTTTTAGGATACACCATTCATATATTGTAAACACCCAATTGGTTCGATATTTTTCAAAGGAAGAAGGAGGAGTTGTCGTCTTAGAGAATGGAGTAAAGCTTCCTGTTTCTCGAAGAAAAAAAGAATACTTTCTAAGTAGAATTAAGTCATAACAATGAGAGTAAATACTTCTAAGATTTTGTTTTTTTTTCTAATAGTAGTATCTAAAAGCCTATTTGCCCAAAGCTATTATTACAAGAATTACTCAACGAATGAAGGTCTGCCAAGCCCAGAGTGCTACCAAGCCCTACAAGACCGCAAAGGTTACATCTGGATTTGTACGGACAACGGAATAAGCAAGTTTGATGGATATAAATTTTGCAATTTCGGAGCCAAAGAAGGGCTTAAAGAGGCTGCAATCATGGAGATCCAAGAGGATGATTTTGGCAAAATATGGGCAAGAAGCTTATCTGGCCGAATTTTTAAAATAAATAATGACACTGTCACTCCTTACAAGTACAACAACATTATTGACAGATACAACACCCCACTTTCCTTTCATTTTCACTACGATGCCATTGAAAAAAAAATGTATATTGAATTAAAATTAAAAGGCTTCTTGATTATCAACAACAAAGGGAAAGCACAGCTCTTGAAACCGCATCCAGCAACAAGACTATTTGGCATACAATTAAAAAATGAATTAATTTATACCCAGGTAGAGCCACAATATTCCGCAGAAATACTTGAGATTCGAACGAAGTCAGATATTTCTCTCCCATTCTTCATCCCTGGGCACAACGCTAATCATCATACTGTTGGAAAATCCCCTCCAATAATAAAACGAATAAATAACCATCTTTTATTATTTCAATCTAACCACCAAACAGGAATAATACAAAACAATATACTTCTATGTAGTCGTCAAATAAAAGGCAAAGAAATCGCCAACAGCGTACTTGTCGAAAATGATGGGAGTTTTTTTGTTGCAAATCTAAATAAAGGAGGGTGGAGGCATTACAAAAACAAACACGCTTTCATAAACAACGACTATACCCAGCTCATTGATAATATAACTATCACTTCATCAATTAAGGATAATATGGGTGGGTACTGGGTCACGTCATTAGAAGAGGGTCTTTTTTATTTTCCAAATTTGAATGTCAAAATATATAACCAAACCACTGGACTCCCAGAAGACATCATCCCCGCAATGGTTATCAAAAGCAAGAATAAAATATTGTTATCATCTATTTCCGGCACAATTGGTGTCCTAAACACACAAACTAACAAGTTTAAAAAAATCACTAGCACTTTAGGTAGGTGTTATGATATTCTGAGCATTAATGACAGCACGTTTTGGTATGCATCATCAGATAATTTAATTTTATTCGAGAATAAAAAACCTTATTTTGTATCACAAACATCTAAGAAATTATATAGAAGCTCCGTAAAAAAAGAAACCTGGGTACTTTCCCGATATGGAGCAAAAAAAGTATCTGCAAAAAAGCAAAAAGTCATCATGAACACTGCCAATCTTATTGATAGTAAATTCAAAAGAACTTTTTCCATTCTTGAAGACTCCGAACAAAACTTATGGATCGCAAACATGCAAGGGCTATCCCTTCTTAAAAACAATCAACTCATTTCAAAATCATACTTACATCCATTTTTTTCAAGTAGGATTGAGGAAATGGTAGAAACTAGTGATGGCACAATGATTTTTGGGATAAAAGGCGCTGGAATTGTTTTTTGGAAAAATAATTTAATTACTCAAATCTCAGAAAAAGATGGATTATCATCTTCTATGATTGAAAAAATACACATAGACAAATATGACAACATTTGGATTGGAACACCCAATGGACTCAACAAAGTCTGGAAAGAAAATGGTATTTGGAAAATTCAGCAGTTTACCAAAAACCAGGGACTACCCAGTAATGAAATTTGGGAAATCCTTACTATTGACAATGAAGTTTGGTGCGCCACAAGCAAAGGTATTGCACGTTTTACTCCAACAGCAAAAAAAATATATTCTAAAAGACCCCGAATTCTAAACACCCTAGTCAATAATCATAAAAAGGAGCATTATACAAATCTTAAATATTCGGAGAATAACATTGATATTTGGTATGTAAGTCTAAATTATGCGATGGGTGGCAAAATTCTATATAGATATCGCATTTCTAGCAAACATAATTGGACTTACACATATAGCACGCAAGTTCATTTTTCTTCATTAAAACCTGGACGGTATACTTTCGAGCTTCAATCTCAGAATACAGACGCCTACTGGTCTTATTCAACAACCTTTGCTTTTAGAATTTCAACACCTTGGTGGTCAACATGGTGGTTCATGCTTATGTCCCTTTCCTTTCTTGGAGCTGTTACATATTTAATCTATAACGATAGGTTAACCCTACTAAAGCGTGAAATAAAACTACAACAAGAAATTAGGGATGTAGAAAAAACGGCACTCATTGCCCAAATGAACCCACACTTCCTTTTTAATATTTTAAACTCGATCCAAAATATGATTTTAACAAACAAGAAACGAAAGGCTACTGTCTATTTAGCTAAGTTTGCTGATTTAATTCGATTAACTTTAAATGCTTCTTCCAAAAAGCATATAAGTCTTTATGATGAAATCAATTACCTAAATAACTATTTAGAACTTGAGCAAAGTAGATTAGGAAAGAAGTTAGCATTTGAAATACTTTATCCAAAAAACATCCAGCTTGATGAGTTAATGATTCCGCCACTTCTCATTCAGCCATTAATAGAGAATGCCCTTATCCATGGGGTATCCACAATAGAATCAGGTTTTATTTCTATTGAGTATTTACTCAAAACCAATACTTTGTTTATTTCAGTATCAGATAATGGGGTAGGCATCAAACGGATCTCAAATACCAAACCAAAGCATAATTCTTATGGAATTAGCCTTGTTCAAAAGAGGTTAAGTCTATTAAATGCAGACAAACTAACTGTTGAAGAAATTTTTGACGACTATGGTCAATGTTTGGGTACAAAAGCCCGTTACTCTGTTGAAATAGATGCCCCTAGACCAGTTATTAAATAACTACCACCAATTATTTGTACGCTTTGCGCCATTTATATAACTTCCACCTAGTGTATGTTTGTTTAATCCGATCTTGCATGTGATACTAGTGTAATTATTGGTTCGTCATTACTTCGCATACAATGAGTATTTGTTTATCTCATCAGAGAAAGATGACATCCTTGCCCTAAAAATAATCAGGGAATATAGTTATACTTCATTTTCTTTACTTTTAAATTTTCAACATGAAAAAATTATTTATCCTTCTAATTCTAGCTTGCCTTGGCTGGAATCAAACTAATGCCCAAGATGTGGTAACTTCATTTACTGATTGGAATTATGAGACATCTAGTAATTATGCTCAAGTCACGGAATCAGAGTGTGCAAAGACGATAATATTAACAAGTAGTGCATCTTTCATGAATGGCACAGACGATGATTGCCAACCTGGGGCATACTTTATGGACATACCATCAGGCGCACAAATTACGATTAACTTTATTGAGCCGGTACTTAACCCCAGATTATTGATATGTGATATCGAAAGCAATGAGTCATTAATAGACATTACACCTGTACCATCTTCAGTTACTAGCCCCTACTCCTTGAGTGGTAATGTTGTCTCTAGTTCAGCAAATGACCAAGGAAATAATAACTCAGGTTGGATTATGTGGACAGGAGCAGTATCTACAATAACCTTTACATATAACAACACCCAACATAATAAACGCAGCATAACCCTCGTTAAACTTGCCTTTGACTGTATTTGTTGCAGCGGAAAAAGCAATAAAACAAATCTTACATCTAACTTTACTGAAGAGTCCAATATTTCCGCAAATTCAATTGGTCCAGGTGAATATGGCTATCTAAATGGTACCGAGGCTAACACAATTTCTTCCACTTGGAATGTAATGGATAACTCTTATTGCACACCTGATGATGGTGGTTTTTATGTATTTAATGGACATACAGGTGAAGCAACTGAAGCAGTAATCGCAATGATTAATTTTGACAACCCCAATCAAGATGATGAATTTAAATTTTGCCTAAAAGCCAAAAATCTAAATCAATGTAGCTTTAATGTGTTACCTATTATACGTATTGTATATAATGGTGATGAAATTTTACAACCAACAACAATTGACACTGACTCTCCTCCTTGTGAATGGACACAAATCTCAACATCTTTCACTTATGTGCAAGGCGTTGACGCCGTAATAATTTATTTGGATCAATCTGGGATAGGAGATGGCAACGACATTGCAATTGATGATATCAAAGCTATTCCAATACAAAGTTGTTCGGGCTCTGCAGATTTTAATATCAACTCTACCCCTACCCCTGGAGATAACTCTACTATTTCTATTTCGATAAGCAATATTGATATGAATAGTAATTGTCAAAACTCATCATGGAAAATCTGTCAAAATAATGGAAGTGGTCAATGCGTTTCTGGAACAGAATATACTGGCTGGGACGGACAAAACTATCCAAATTTTAATGGGTATCAGATTGATCATTATGACGCTAACTTTGAAAATGAGCCTGGGCTGTTTAATTTTGGCCTTCCTGGCTACTTAATCACTAGAATTTTATCAGGTCCTTGCAGCTCTCCAAAGATGCTTACTAAGCCTGCAGGTATTTGGAAGAAAAAATTAAAAAATGGGAATACTATATTGATCGACCAAAATGGGAAATTGGTAACGCCGAAAAATGCTAATAGCCCTAACTCTCCTAGTATCCAAATTTCTCCAAATCCATCAACGGGAAATATCCAAATACACGTTGAGAATATGGAAAAGGTGCAAGGCGATGTAACAGTCTTTAGCTCCTTAGGAGATGTGGTTTGGGAGCAATCCATATCGAATGAAGCGACATGGAACAAGACCGTTTCCTTAAATAAAAATGGAGTATATACAATCAAACTTAATTTGGGAACTAAATCAATCATCAAAAATGTGATTATTTCAAATAAATAGGAGTAAAAAAAGTTGTGGACTCTATCAAAATGATAGTTGTCCACATCTTTTACTTCATTCACATTCCCACTCCAAGCTACTCAAAGGGTGAAAGGTACCCACGTAATAAAAGTGCCACCATTCTGTTCGAATCCCCCGAAAACCCGCTTGGGTCATGG
>CAYTLX010000004.1:0-1795 GCA_964438645.1 uncultured Saprospiraceae bacterium
ATAACTTGCATTAAATAGAAAAAAGCCCGTGTTTATTGGGTTTATTGCTATTTTTCTGCAATAAAAATGACCGAACCATTGGTATAAAGAAAGAATATAAAAGCAACGTAGCTCGTTTTCGGTTAGACTTAGGCGCATTAAAAAATCTAATGAGTCAAAAAAACGAAGTAGTGTTAGTCTGGGTGGTCGCGGTTAGTAGGAAGCTCTTGTTAGAACGGGGTTCTGCCCCCGTCCTTTTTTGGGGAGTTTTCTTTATACCCATGGCTTTATTAGTCTTTCCATAGCGACCTGACCAAAGTCTTATGGTTGAAAATTATCCGCCATTTAGCCCCACTCGATACCCTAACACCTTGCATCTCAATATCCATCACCATAAATGCAACATTTTTCCAATATTTTCAGTACCTTTGCAGGGAAAATAAGGAAGAACAGTATAAAAGGGGAAGTGCTCCTTTATGAACAGACAAATAGTCTGCTCTAGGATTGGAAAAACCCAATCGCTTTTTAACAGCTCATCTACTTCGTTTTACTCTTTCCTTTTAGTTTTATGTACCGCCTTTTTTGCGCAAGCAGGAAAAATAGGTGTGTATGAATCAAAAAATGTATAAATAATGGGTAAACAAACACCTACAACCGTTTCATTTAACCTGCCTGATGGTAGAGAAGTGAGTATCGAAACGGGAAAATTAGCCACTCAAGCAGACGGTTCTGTGGTGGTTAGATGTGGCGATACCATGCTGTTTTGTTCAGCGGTATCCGCTCATGAGCCTAGACCAGGCGTTAATTTCTTTCCACTTTCTGTGGATTATCAAGAAAAATTTGCGGCAGCAGGACGTATTCCTGGCAACTTCTTTAGAAGAGAAGCGCGTTTGAGTGAAGACGAAATTTTGACTTGTCGTCTAGTGGATCGGGCACTTCGTCCTTTTTTCCCGGAAGGGTACCAAAATGATACACAAATCATCATCAACTTAATCTCTGCCGATAAAGAGACCATGCCGAATGCTTTTGCAGCGTTGGCGGCTTCGGCGGCCATTGCGGTGTCGGATATTCCGATGACCGAAATGTTGTCTGAAGTGCAAGTAGCCAAAGTAGGCGCAGACTGGGTCGTGCAACCGACTCGCTCGCAGTTGAAAGAAGCTACGGTCGATTTAATCGTTGGTGCAACGATGGATAACCTTTGCATGGTTGAAGGGGAAGCCAATGAGTGTTCTGAGCAAGATTTGATTGATGGGATTAAGGTGGCGCATGATGCGGTTAAAACAATGATTAAAGCGCAGCAAGAACTAGCCGCTTTGGTCGGTGATAAATCCATCAAACGTGAAGTGAAGCCAGCGGATGAAAATCCAGAATTGTTAGAATATGTCAAGTCTATAGTGGTCGAGCCGATTGATACTTTGGCGCGTCGTGCTACTGGGAAGAAAGAACGTTATGCTAAGTTAGACGAGATTAAAGCTAGCTTTAAGGAGCAGCTCCTTGCGGATAAAGGCGAAGAATTTGTTGCTGAATTTGGTGCAATGGCGTCTCGTTATTATGATAAAGTAAAGAAATCGACTATTCGTAGCGTGATTTTAGACGATAATATTCGTTTGGATGGTCGTGCGATGGATGAAGTGCGTCCGATATGGTGTGAAGTGGATTATTTGCCATCCGTTCATGCTTCTGCCATCTTTAATCGTGGAGAGACCCAGTCATTAGTTTCTTTGACGCTAGGGACTAAGCGGGATGAGATGATGATTGATAATGCGTTGGATTTTCACACACGTGATTTTTTCTTGCATTACAACTTTCCTGCGTA
>CAYTLX010000004.1:1895-4012 GCA_964438645.1 uncultured Saprospiraceae bacterium
GAAGCGGGTAAGAATGTTATTTTGACCGATATTTTGGGCGATGAAGATCACCTAGGCGATATGGATTTTAAAGTGACGGGTACTGCCCAAGGGATTACAGCGGTTCAGATGGACATCAAGATTGACGGATTGTCTTATGATTTGTTAAATGAAGCTTTGGAGCAGGCACGCAAAGGTCGTTTGCATATCCTTGCGGAAATGAACAAGGTGATTGATGCACCTAGAACTGACATTAGCCCCACCGCTCCAAGAGTATTGGAAATGCGTATTGATAAGAGCTTTATCGGGCCAGTGATTGGTCCTGGCGGAAAAGTCATCCAAGAAATTCAGAAAGAGAGTGGGGCGACCATCTCTATCGAAGAAGATGAGACGCATGGTGTAGTGAGTATTTTTGCGCCAGATCAAGCTTCTTTGGATGCCGCAAAGGGTCGAATTGACATGATTGCGTTTACTCCATCAGTGGGTGATGTATATGATTCTGTCGTTGCGACGGTCATGCCGTACGGTGTTTTTGTCGATTTTAAGGGAACAAGTGGATTAGTTCACATTTCTGAGATTTCTACGAAGCGTATCGAAAAAATTGATGAAGTACTAAAAGTCGGAGACAAATTAAAAGTCAAGATAATTGGTAAAGACTTCAAGACAGGTAAGTTACGTCTTTCCCGCAAGGCTTTGATGCTCGAAAACAAAGATGCTGAATAAAAATATGTCTTTTTGGAGACCCACTTTGGCATGATTTAAATGTTAAATAAGTGACTTTTTGCCAAAAAACTTGGAATAATATTTGCATTTTAGAAGAAACCGGATTTAACGATTCGGTTTTTTCTTGTTTCGTAACTGTTTAGCTGCCCCTATTTTTAGGCAGATAATAGGCATTTTATGGCAAAAATTTGCCCTACCTATAACAGTTACCTTGTTTTAAATTAACTTCCCCTTTATTTTTTGTACTTTTGCTTCAGATTGCTTTCATTGTGACAGGCAAGCTTAGAGAAAAGTGTGCATTGATCCAAATTTGAGTGATTTCTTGTCCCTTGCGGGCAAAAATGACTAGTATTTGTGGTGAATGTTTCCTTTTCCTTAAACTTTTTGTTAACGCAAGCAATCTACGGCAACTTTTTGCCTACTTCGTACGTCTGTATAGTAGGAATAATGTTTTTTTTTCACTCAACCCCTGAGTTTCTATTGTTTAATGGAAAAAATTACTGAGTTTTTAGGAATAACTCTGTAATCAAACTCAAACTACTGAATATGCGCCAATTAAAAATTACAAACAAAATCACTAACAGAGAAAGCGTCTCTCTTGACAAGTATCTTACGGATATTGGAAAGATTGATTTGCTGATCCCTGACGAAGAAGCGGAGTTAGCCCGCCGTATTCGGGAAGGGGACAAAATGGCTCTGGAGAGATTGACTAAAGGAAACCTGCGATTTGTGGTCTCTGTTGCCAAACAGTACCAAAATCAAGGCTTGGCTTTAAGTGACCTGATTAATGAAGGAAACATGGGACTCATCAAAGCCGCCAAACGTTTTGATGAAACCAAAGGCTTTAAGTTTATTTCTTATGCCGTATGGTGGATTCGTCAATCTATCCTGCAAGCCATTGTCGAGCAATCTCGTTTAGTTCGGATTCCACTCAATAAAGGGGGATCCTACAACAAATTAAACGCTGCTTTTACTTCTTTTGTACAGGAGTTTGAGCGCGAACCTAGTCATGAAGAACTTGCCGACTTGATGGGTTTGACCGTCAAAGACATTCGTAACATGCTTCGGGGAAGTATTCGTCACGTAAGTTTTGATGCACCTATCGGACACTCTGATGAGAGTGATTCGACTATGTTGGATGTTTTTGTGACAAAAGATCCTGGTGGGGCGCCCGATGCTGATTTATTGGGACAATCACTCAAAGAAGAAGTGGCCAACGGCTTAGCTAAGTTGTCAACCAGAGAAGTAGAAGTAATTGCTGCTTACTATGGCTTGAATGGTCATAAGTCTCTCACTCTTGAAGAAATTGGAGAATTATACGGGCTCACTAGAGAGCGTGTTCGCCAAATCAAAGAGAGAGCCATCCGTAGATTACGTAAATCAACTAACCGCAATGATCTTAGATCTTATCTAGG
>CAYTLX010000004.1:4112-9790 GCA_964438645.1 uncultured Saprospiraceae bacterium
AAGTGGGCTATTTTGGATTTATTTTTGCTGGTGGATAGGCTATGGGTTCTTTGAATCCATTTATTCTGATTTTGGAATTGTTTAGATATGACAAAGATGTTTAAAATTCATGTTTTTTCCCTTTTTGTATTGGTTTTTTTTCCAATCCTACTACAAGGTCAATGGACGCAAATTGGCGAAACCTTTGACGGCTCACACGTTGGCTCTAGTCCAGTAAGTGTAAGTGCTGATGGCCATATAGCCGCTGTTGGGGCTGTTGGTAACGATAGCATTAAAGGAATGGTTAAAGTCTATGAAAGAGTGGCTTCTAATTGGGTTCAACTAGGACAGACCATAGTAGCGGATACGTTGGGCGATCGGCTTGGGTGTGCCATAAGCTTAAGTGCTAACGGGACAATATTGGCAGTAGGTGCAAAGTATAGTGGAGACAATAATGATAGAGCAGGGAAGGTGAGTGTTTACTCTTTGGACGATGGTGTATGGACGCTATTAGGGAATGAGATTAAAGGTGAAAATTACAACTATTTGGGGAATGCTGTTGATTTGAGTGCTGATGGTTCAGTTTTGGTGGTGGGTGCTGTAAATCATAGTTTTGGATATGGGCTGGTGAGAGTTTATCAATTCGATGGAGCTTGGATACAGGTCGGGCAGGATATTGAGGGCGAAGAGTATGGAGAACATACCGGTAATGCAGTAGCTATTAGTGCTGATGGTTCTATAATTGCGGTAGGTGCAGACAAAAAAAGTGATGCAGGTTTATGGTCTGGTCAGGTTAGGCTTTATCAAAATGTGGATGGAAGCTGGGTGCAGATGGGTCAGGATTTAAACGGGGATATGTCTAGTGACTATTTTGGAGGAGTGGTGAGTCTAAACCATTCGGGAAATAGGGTCGCTATCGGTGCGAAATATAATGATACTAACGGGCATAGCCGAGGCATAGTTCGAGTTTTTCAATATGACGGAAGTGCTTGGGTGCAGGTTGGGGCAGATATTATCGGGGATAGTAATGGCGATGAGTCGGGTTGGTCAGCTAGTTTGTCGGCTGATGGTTCGGTTGTTGCAATTGGGGCAATAGGAAATGATGATGGGGCTACAAACGCTGGACAGGTTAAAGTTTTTCAATTGGACAATGGCAGTTGGTTTCAGGTGGGGCAAAGTATGGTGGGGGAGAAGCAGGGTGAATTATTTGGGGCAACGGTAGATTTGAGCGCTGATGGCTCTGTTTTGATAGCAGGCTCTTATCGGAGTGGCTATACTATTGACCGTGGCTTTGCAAAGGCCTATGAAAATCCAATTTTAGTAAATATGAATGAAGTGCGCTCAAAAGATGATATAGTCGTATTTCCTAATCCTACAACCGATAAAATTTGGCTGAATTTCAGTGAGTTGCAAGCAAATAGTGTGACTTTGTACGATAGGTTAGGGCGGAAGATTTTATCTAAAGACATTGTAAAAGATAAAGATCTAATGCAAATCAAGATGTCAGATATGAAGCCTGGCATGTATTGGTTGAGCGTGCAAGCAGAGGAGAATTTTTATATCAAAGTGGTAAAAGAATAGGAGCAACTCTTTGGGGTGAGCAAAGCGGTCAATTGGGTTGACTACTACAAATTATCCGCTCCAATTCCAATCGGTCCCGCTCACTTCCCCGAAAATTAGGTATCACGTGATGTGCTTCCATATAATCAGGCAAACGTTGGTTTCTTAGGTTGATGATTTTGTCGAGCAGTTCTTGGTCGCTCAGATGGCGGAGTAGTGGGCGGGTGGATTTTTTGACGATGAGCCGCTGAAATAGCACCCCAACAGGTACATTTAAAAAAATGACTTTTCCTTTTTTTAGAATCCATTTTCGGGCAATAGGATTGGAAAAAGAGCCACCACCTAGCGAAAAAATAATATTTTGGCGGTCGTTATCTGTATGGGCAATGAGTGTATCTAATTCTAGTTGGCGGAAGGCTTCTTCACCTAATTCTTCATATATCTCATTGATGGTCAGTCCATTAGACTCTTCTTCGATAAGGTGGTCTAGGTCGTAGAAGTCATAACCAAGACGCTCCGCCATGATTCTTCCATTTTTTGTTTTGCCACTGGCCATGAAACCTGTTAGAAAAATATACATCTTTGAAATTATTTGGTGTTGGTTTAGTGTTCAAGTATCTTACTGTTCCGTAATTTGAACACCTTTATTTTGTAACTGTTTAGGTGCCCCTATTTTTAGACAGAAAATAGGCATTTTTGCGTATGTTGAAGCTATTTTTTTTGAAGCATAGCACCGCTACGTGATAAAAAAATAGCAAAAACAGGCGTAAAAAGGGCATTTTATGGCAAAAATTTGTGAGTATCTAAACAGTTGCTTTACTTTTTGCTGACCAGCGGCAAGGCATCCTTCACCGTATTGACGGGAAATTTGCACACACGTTTTTGGCAGACATAAATCCTAGTTTCTCCATCCACCAATCGGTCTTGCAAAAGCGACATATTTCCTTCTTTTTGTCCACCTACATAAAGGACATTGGGCAAATAATGATGAGCCATTTCATTTCTTAAAGAACCAGCATCTTTGCCGATGATGGCGACTTCATAAGGCGGATTGGCCATTTCGCTGTAAAGCGACAACCAGTTGGCATAAAAGAAGGGTTGGTCAGAATTAATGAAAGAACCCGACATGTTTTGAATCATCTTTGCACTAAGTTGGGTGTAATTTTCGGTGTCGTAATAATGTCCTAGTTTCCACAAAACTCGACCCATCACTGAGTTGGAAGCGGGAATCACATTATCCGACAATTCTTTTTTGCGTGTCACCAAAGGCGGGTCAATATCAGATGTGTAATAGAAAAGCCCCGTCCCAGGGTCATAGTGATGCTGATAGGCAAAGTCCGTTAATTGTTTGGCTTTTTCCATCCATCGCTCATCAAATGTCGCTTCATATAATCTCATGAAAGCCCACGCAGTCAAGGCATAATCATCCAAAAAGGCGTTGATGGATGCTTGGCCATTTTTAAAATTACGCATAAGTTTTCCGTCTTTATCCATCATTTTATCCGCAAGGAAGTGCCCGCTTTTTAGCGCCATATCCAAGTGGTGTGGCTCATTAAATGCCAGATAAGCATCCACATATCCTTTGAGCATAAGCGCATTCCAGGAAGTGAGTATTTTATCATCTAGTCCTGGGCGAATCCGTTTGGACCTTGCGGTAAATAGTTGATTCTTAGCTTGTTGTAGCATTTTTTTTGCTTGCGCCAAATCTAAACCTTGCTTTTTGGCTATTTGCGCAAGCGACTTGTTTATGTGTAAAATATTATTTCCTTGCTCCCAATTTCCTTTTTCCGAAAGGTTATAATAGTCCTTGATAAGATGAAAACTTTTATCGTCCAGCAAGGCCTTGACGTCCGCTAGCTTCCATACATAAAATTTCCCTTCTTCTCCATCCGAATCCGCATCCAACGAAGAATAGAATCCACCACTTTTGTCTAATAATTCTCTTTCGACAAATGCCAGCGTCTCATCCACCACATTTTTATACTGTGGATTATGGGTCACTTTCCAAGCATTGGCATATAGGGAGACGAGTTGCCCATTGTCATAGAGCATTTTTTCAAAGTGGGGCGCCAACCAATCGGGGTCGGTCGAATACCTAGAAAATCCACCACCTAATTGGTCAAAAATCCCCCCCCGAGCCATATTGTCTAAAGTGACATCGACCGCTTCCAAAGCTTTTTTATTTCCCGTAAGGGCATATTGCGACAGCAGGTATTCATAATTAACAGGCATCGGAAATTTCATTCGACCATTTTTGCCCCCTTTTTTGAAGTCGATAATTTGTAATAAATTTCTGGTGGCGGTCGTCAAATCGGCTGGTTGGGCATGGATAAGTTCGTTGGAGACAGGTACTCGATCGACCTGCTGCATCCCTTGACTGATCTGCTTGGCGGACTCTTCGATTTTGTTAGGCTCATTTTTTTTCATGTCCCTAAAAAAGGTGAGTACTTCCATCCAATTGTCTTTGGGAAAGTAAGTGCCTGCCCAAAAAGGACGTGCATCAGGTGTGGCAAATGCATTCAAAGGCCACCCACAACTGCCCCTTCCCGAAAGGTGACAAGCCGACATATATACATCATCAATATCGGGGCGCTCTTCTCTATCCACTTTGATACAAACGAAGTTGTCATTCATCATTTTGGCGACCGTAGAATCTTCAAAAGACTCGTGTTCCATGACATGACACCAGTGACAAGCCGCATATCCAATGCTGATAATCAACAGTTTATCTTCTTTTTTGGCTTTCGCCAAAGCTTCAGGGCCCCAAGGGTACCAGTTGACAGGATTGTGCGCATGTTGAAGTAGGTAAGGGCTTGACTCATGGATTAGATGATTGGTGTGTTCATAGTGTTTCATATCTTGCTCTTGTTTTTGGGGCGGATGGGTTTGTTGGGACGCACATCTTTCGGCGGTGAGTAAGAAAAATGCGAAAAGTAGGAAGAGTGTATTTTTCATTATCCGATTTATTTTCATTGGTAACAGAATTTTTAATATCTTGTTGCATTATTTGGACACTACAATGGACTAAGAAATGAAAAAGAATAAGAGATTATTGGCTTTAGATGTGTTTCGTGGTGCCACGATGATGTTGATGATATTAGTGAATACGCCTGGGAGCTGGTCGTATGTATATCCGCCATTTCAACATGCAGAGTGGCATGGATTCACTTTGACGGATTTAGTATTTCCATTTTTTATGTGGATTGTGGGGGTGTCGATGTATTTGTCGATGCATGCGCAGAAAGCCAAACAGCCCGCATCACGAATGCGGCGGCTTTGGAAACGAGCATTCAAAATTTTTATGATAGGTACTTTATTACGGGCATTTCCTTTTGTAGGATTAGCGTTAGGCAAATTCCGAATTTTTGGGGTCTTACAAAGAATCGGTTTGGCGTATGGGATTGCAGGGACGATGGTCATGAAGCTTTCGCAAAAGCAGCTGATTATTAGCTCGATAATTATTTTATTTGGGTATTGGGGCGTATTGCTTTTCTTTGGGGGCGCCGATCCATTTAGCATAGAAGAAAATGCCGCTAGATTATTGGATATCAAGGTGTTAGGAGAAAATCACATGTGGCATGGTCATGGTTTAGCTTTTGATCCCGAAGGAATTTTGAGTACATTCCCTTCGGTGGTGACGATATTATTGGGATATTTTTCCGCAAGGCTAATTAAGCAGGAGAAAGACCTGTTAGTAGCGATTAAACAGATGTTAAAATATGGTGTAATTAGCCTTGGGCTAGGATTATTATGGGGGCAGGTATTTCCTATAAACAAGGCACTTTGGACGAGTTCTTATGTATTGGTGACCGCTGGAATTGCGAGTTTAGTTTTGGCATCATTGCTTTGGGTGATAGATGTGCGTGGCTTGCGCAAATGGACGACACCTTTTCAGGTCTTTGGTAAAAATGCGATTTTAGGATTTGCCCTTTCAGGGTTGATTGTGAAAACCTTGCTGAAAGTAAAATGGGTGGATGCCGCTGGCGCAAAATGGAATGGCTATTCTTGGCTCTTTAAAAAAGGTTTTGCACCCATCTTTGGGAATATGAACGGCTCTTTGTTGTTTGGAGTGACTACCGTCGGGCTGGTCGGGTTGGTTTTGTGGCTGTTTTGGCGGAAAGGGGTGTTTTTGAAGGTGT
>CAYTLX010000004.1:9890-19198 GCA_964438645.1 uncultured Saprospiraceae bacterium
CTGGTCGGGTTGGTTTTGTGGCTGTTTTGGCGGAAAGGGGTGTTTTTGAAGGTGTAGTGATGTCGGGGCTTTCTGTGTACTCGCTCCAAATTTTATTTGGGGGCAGATGCTTGAACATATACCTTGAAATACCTTGAAGTTGGGGAGAAAATGTTACTTTTGGGCTGCCAAAAATAAAATTTACCTATGCCCAAAGAAGTCAATCCCATTTTAGAGAACCTAAAGACCAGTTTTGAAGCCAACCGCTTCATTAAGTTGAGTCTTGGAAATTATAAAGGGAAAGAAGCGAGCTTAAAGAAGTTGTATGTTAAGCGGGTCACCATAAAGCAAAAAGATAGGCTTTCTTTTGTTTTTCGCCATAAAACTCAGGACATTACCAAGAATTATGATTTTGCGGAAGCCATGGAGATATTAGATGAGTTGATGGGATATAAAGCTTTTCGTTTTGGATTGTTGAATACCTTGGATTTTGATCAACAGATGGAGTTTTTTAAATCTCGTATATCCGTAAAGGAACTGCCTGCTTCCGCAAAAGCACTACCATCCAAAGTCCATGACAAATCCAAAAATAGAAAAATAGAAGCCAAAGGCAAGACTTATTTACAGGAGTTGGGCATCACAGATTCTTCTGGAAATGTCTATAAAAAATCCCAAGATAAGTACCGTCAAATCAATCATTATATTGAGATTTTGAGTGCTTTATTGAAGGAGTTGCCCTTGCGGGAAATGACTAATATCGTGGATATGGGGGCGGGGAAGGGCTATTTGACCTTTGCTTTGTATGATTACCTGAATCATGTTTTGAAAACGCCTGCTCGGGTAGTTGGGGTTGAATTTCGCAAGAATTTGGTCGATTTATGCAATGATATTGCCCAAAAATCCAATTTTCGAGATTTATATTTTGAAGAAGGAACTATCGAAAAATATGAATTTAAGCATGATATTAATGTATTGATTGCTTTGCATGCTTGCGATACGGCGACGGATGAAGCCATTTATAAAGGCATTACGGGGAAGGCGGATTTGATTGTTGTGGCGCCTTGTTGTCATCATCAGATTCGAGCAGAAATAGAAAAGAATAAAGCCAAAAATGAATTGGATTTTCTATTGAGACATGGTATTTTTCTGGAAAGGCAGGCGGAGATGGTGACAGATGGGATTCGGGCTTTGATCATGGAGTATTATGGATATTCGACTAAGGTCTTTCAGTTTGTATCTGATGCCCATACGCCTAAAAATGTGTTGGTGGTCGGCAAGAAACTAAAGGAACCGAAGGTCAATCAAGCGGCTATCTTGGAAAAAATTCAGGAGACAAAAAAGTATTTTGGGATACGATATCATCATTTGGAACGGCTGTTGGGCTTAGTGGATAGGGCTAAGGGCAAAGGGTGAATGGCAAATGAAGGAAGAAAAACGGTCAAGGTGTTGTACTCACTACTCCTTGAGCCCCAAATGGTGTAGATCAACCTTAAATAATTATTATCTGTTATATGCCGAGAGTGGAGTTCATTTCATTAAATAATTGTACCAAAAATGTAATCAATGAAGCGAAGAAAATTTGTAAAATTCTTATTGAGTCTAGTCGGAATAGGCTTGACGACGGGCTTGTATAGCTGGCAGGTAGAGCCATTTTGGTTGGAGTTTGTGAAGAAGAAAATGCCTATCAAGAATCTACCCATAGACCTAGAAGGCAAGATGCTAATCCAAATTAGTGATATGCACATTGGAAATCGCTTTGATTGGAGATATATAGTTAAGTCTTTTGCGAAAGCCAATAAATTGAACCCTGATTTTGTCGTTTATACGGGTGATTTTATTACCTACGATAATGACAAACAATTTGACCAGTTAAAAGAAGTATTTAAGCAACCCGTTTTAGGAAAATTAGGGACTATGGGCATTTTGGGCAACCATGATTATGGTAAAAATTGGGCGCAAGCCGATGTGGCTAAGACGATTCATGATATTTTGGAAGCTTCAGGAGTTAAGATGTTGCGCAATAAGCAAAAGGAAGTGAATGGATTAAATTTTATAGGATTTGACGACTATTGGGCAACCAACTTCAATCCCCAAAAAGCAATGCAAGATTTTAAGCCAGAAAAAGCAAGTATAGTGCTTTGTCATAATCCCGATGTATGTGACTTGGATGTTTGGGGGGAATATCAGGGATGGATATTGTCGGGGCATACTCATGGTGGTCAAGTAAAACCCCCTTTTTTGAATCCACCCATGTTACCTGTTAAGAATAAGAAGTATAGTGCAGGCGAAATAGACTTGGAAGATGGACGGACACTATATATTAATCGTGCACTCGGGCATTTGTGGCAGGTTCGGTTTAATGTTCGTCCTGAAATTACGGTCTTTGAGCTGGTCGTTGCCTAAAAATAACGATTCTCAATATTTTGGTAAAGCATAGCACAATTGATCACAAGTACGCACCATCAATTGAACCATTGTGTTTGGAGATTCCACAAAATTTTATTCTGCAGACTCCTATTTCAACAATGATTTTAGACTGGTTTCGGTTGAACAATTGCACAATTGAACACCTATCCACCTATTCATCTATCTACATAAGTATTTCTAATAAATTATAAACAACTGATAAGCAGCTAGTTATATATTTTTATCATAGAATTTATTGTTTTGGCTATATCTTTGTTATTGTTATTACAGAGTGCGCAATAATGCGTACGTACGCTAGCAAAATTTGCTGTTTGCCAAACCGTTCCCACTTGTAAAGGGAATAAGAAGGCATTAGTAAATGCGTTAAATAGTAAATTTTGCGTCACCTTAAGAAGAGTGTTTACATATTCTTTTCGGCTAATTTATCTTACACATTTGGTTTGGGTTTCTGAGTTACGACTAATCGGATTCCTATATTTTTAAATCAGTTACATCAAGTAATTAGGATATTCCTATTTGATGTAGTTATTCGTGTAAAATAAGCTTATGAAGAAGATTACGAATTATGTATTTGGCTGGCTTGGAATGATGCTATTGGTAGCATCTTGTACAGGGCCATCAGATATTAGTGTGGAACGGGAGACAGTGGATTTAGCTTTCCCTATTTTCAAATCATCAACCACTATGTCAGATTTGATTGACGAAGGGCAAGATAGCACTGCGTTGGTGGTCTATTCAGACAATAGAATGGGGCTGGTGTACGAATCGGAGTTTCAAGTAGATGTACCGATGCCGGAGATGGAAGATTTTGAGATAGATTTACAAAGTCCCATTACGGAGATTCCTAACTTGCCGCTGGCAGGCGTTCAGGTTGAACAATCAAAATTTGAAGCAGGAAGCTTAGTGTTTACTTTTGCCAATACTCAATATGCTGAAAATGTAAAGGTGGTATTGAGAATCAATCAATTGTCAAAGAATGGTAATATTTTTAGCAAAACCATCAACCTAGATTATGCGGGAAGTTTGCCAGTGAATAAAAGCTTTTCTGTAAACTTAGCGGATTATGGAATGAACGTCGCCACTTCTCCATTGAAGGTGGAGTATCAAGCAAGCCTTAGTGACGGCACGATGGCTAATATTGATGAAGCCAAAATGAAAATGCAAGACGTAGATTTTGCTTGGTTAGAAGGTCAATGGACTAAGAAAACAATGCCGTTGGATATTCCTGATCAAGAAATCGGTTTTTTCGAGCACTATACAAATAGCGGCTCCATTGTTTTTACGAATCCAAAGTTAAAAATAATAGCTCAAAATAGCGTGGGCGTAGGGTCACAAATGGTTTTTAATGCGATTAATGTAGAGACACTATCCTCTGGCATCGTGCCTTTATCTGGAGCCTTTTTTGATAATGGTTTTTCTTTGGCCTATCCTAATATGGGACAAATGGGGACATCGTTGACATCTAAGAAAGATTTGACAAAAGAAAATTCTAATATTGTAGAGATTTTCAATGCCCAAGCCAAACAGATACATTTTGACGCCGATTATGTGATTAGCCCTTTAGGAACAGATAAAGGTTTTATTGCCAATGATTCAAAAGTAAACCTAAATATGCAAGTGGAGCTTCCTTTTGAAGGGAAGGTGAATGAATATAAGGTCGCCAAAGAGTTCGATGTAAAGTTTACCAATGAACATGTCAAGGCAGCCTACCTAAAATTGCAGGCCATCAACCAAATTCCTTTAGACGCACGTATTCAGATGTATTTTTTGGATAATGCAGATGTGGTACTTGATTCGTTGGTGGCTTCTAATGGCATGTTGGCCATTGAAGCTGCGGAGACCGATGGTCTAGGTAATGTGACTCGTACCCAAGAATGGCAAGAAGAAGTGAAAATTAATGCTGAAAAATGGGCGCGCATTAAAGGGGCGCAGTCTGTACGTTTAGTCACTTCCTTTACGAGTTCGTTTTCTGCTCAAGTGCCTGTTAGTATTAAATCCAACCAGAATGTTCAGTTGAACGCTGGCTTGAAATTAGTTGTGTTACCTTAAAAAAGATAAAATGAAAAAATATTACAAAATAGTTCTTCTTTTAATTCTTGGAACTTCGCTACAAGCGCAGCAAGAATTAAGTGTGCCTTTGATGAGTCATTTGAGCACCTTTTCAAAAGTGAATCCTTCGTACTTCCCTGATAATGAATGGGTTATAAACCTTCCGTCTGTAGGGATTAGCTTAATGCATACAGGTCCTAGTTTTACTGATTTGTATGAAAAACAAGCAGCAGGAAATTATAAGATTAAAGGCAACCAAGCACTAGAAGCATTTAACGCGCACAATCTTTTTGGCGGTGAATTTAATGCGGATCTTTTGGGAATTACTTATACAAAAGTGGATAATTCTTTTAGTATAAACTATGGCATGTATGCCAGTGGAGCCATTGATTATACGAATGATGGTGCTAAGCTATTATTGAAAGGTAATGGAGCGTTTGTCGGCGAAACTTTGTCTGTCGGACCAGGGATTAGTATTAATGTTTTTGACAAGATTGGGCTAGGCTATGTGCGCAAAATTGGAGAATGGAGCGTTGGCGCTCGGGTAAACTTCCTTTTTGGAAGAAAAAATTTGAGTACTGCTAAGCATTTTGCAAGGCTGACCACGAATAGTGATTATTATGCTTTAGATTTGGAAACAGATTATGTGGTAAGGTCAAGTGATTTT
The DNA here is from genome assembly GCA_964438645.1 of uncultured Saprospiraceae bacterium. Taxonomy (GTDB): domain Bacteria; phylum Bacteroidota; class Bacteroidia; order Chitinophagales; family Saprospiraceae; genus HyVt-613. Next base: position 15,013 of record CAYTLX010000004.1, read on the forward strand.
TTGAATATAGATAGCGAAACCAATAAAGTGTCATTTACAGACATGGACTATAAGCCCGGTCTAGGCAAAAATGGCAAGGGATATGGTCTCGATATGGGTTTCAATTATCAGGTTGATAAGCAATTAAGTGTGTTTGCTAGTGTGACCAATATCGGCTCTATTCTGTGGAAAGAAAATACGGCTATTTACGCTAGCCATAGTCATTCTGCTTATGAGGGCGTACAAATTCAAAGCTTAGCCAAGCTAGACACAGCGTCCCTTTCGGGAATGTTGGACTCGATACAACAGTTTATTGGATTGGAAGAGTCCGCTGGTACATATAAGACGAAACTTAGTCCTGTCTTTATGGGCGGTGGCTCTTGGCAATTTACGGATAAGACGACCTTTAATGGAGTGATTGTTCTTAACAGTGCTTTGGGTAACTTTTTACCTTCTTTGGGAGTAGGTGTACAACAAGAAGTAGCTCCATGGGCTAAGGTTGGTGGCTCCTTCTCTTATCAAAATAAAAGGTTCAATCATATTGGGTTGAATACCACCATAAAGCTGGGGCCAGTTCAAATGTTTATGGCTTCGGATAATATTATGAGCATTATTGCACCAAAGTCATCAGGTACCATGCATTTTCGGGCAGGAATGAGTGTGATGTTTGGTAAGATTACTAGACAAAAAGTTATTTATGGACTTGGTTAAAAGTAAATGAATAGAAAGCTAAAAAGGGTAAAACGATGTTGTTTTACCCTTTTTTTATTGTAACTATTTAGGTGCCCCTATTTTTAGACAGAAAATAGGTATTTTTGTGTTTGTTGAAGCTATTTTTTTTGAAGCGTAGCACCGCTACATGATAAAAAAATAGCAAAAACAGGCGCAAAAAGGACATTTTAGGGCAAAAATTTGCGGTATCTAAACAGTTACTTTTTATTTTGATAGCCTGCCACAAATTTTTAACACCCCATAATCCTTCAATATTTACTTTTAACCAGAGCTCATACTATCTTTTTATAGAGGACGTTTAAGGTGCTTGTATGCTAAAAACAATAATGCCTTTATGAAAATAGTTTCCGTTTTGCTTTTTATTTTTTGGGCATTCATGCCTTCTATTTTTGCGCAAGCTGAAAAAAAAGATACCGTGGAAGCACATCAATTTTTTATTCAAATCCTGCCTGATAATAGTCTAGTCAAATGTGGGCGATTTAGGGAGTTGGATACCTTGGAAATTACGAAAATATTTTTTACCAAGGAAGATTCTTCTGCTTTGTGGTCTATAGATGAAGCGTTAGAGTTGATTTTTGACCGACAACATGGGCATCCCCTTTTCTACATTCATGGCTTTTATGCGGCGACCCCCAAGCTGACACAAAGAACCGTACTTGCGTACAAAAAATTCTTCTTGAAGGACAGCATCAATCAAGCGTCTGACATTATCCATATTGTTTGGGATTCCAATAAATTAAGCTACCGAAATAGTCGAAAAAATATTAAGTCTAGCCGAAAAGTCTTGGCTGATATCCTACGCCATTCCGCCAAGATGTTGGATGAAAAAATCAATCTAATGTGCCACTCTATGGGCAACCAATTTTTGATGGAGACCATAAAATCTGGGATACTCACGGAGTCCATTATAGACAAGCTGATTTTGGCTGCTGCCGATTTTGATATGGTGGATTTTGACGTTTATCAATATGGGCTCACCGCTGTTGCCCATCAAGTTTTGGTGCTTTACAATAAAAGGGACAAAGTTTTAGCAGTATCTCGGCTGAAAAATCAAGAGAGAAGGCTTGGACAACGACTTCCCAAGCACATTGAGTCTAAGCGATTTATATTTATCGATTGCTCCAAAAAGAAAATTAATCATAGTTTGATTGCTAAAATGAACAGACATACTTACTTTTTGGCTAGTGATGAAGTCCGTCGCATCATACATCAGTTTTTGATTACCCAGAGTGAAGACCTATTACTTAGCGTCAAAAAGTAGGCTTAAATGCCGCTTGATAAGCCTTCCATTCTGCATCACTATTGATATTCTTATAGTCATTTTGGGCAACCAACTTTAGATATATCTCTAATTGTCGTGGCTTCAAATAACCTTTCACAGGCATCAGGATATCCGCATTTTCATCAAAAAACATCATGGTAGGGTATGCTCTGATCCCAAAAGCCATCGTTAATTCATGTACGCCATTTCGCCCGCGCTTGCCTTCTACATAGTCTGGATTCTTATAGACTTTCCCTTTAAAGGTAATAGGAGCAGGGCTTTCTGCATCAAATTTTACGGCATAATAATGTTCATTGACATATCTTACGACATTTTTGTCATGAAAAGTATTTTTATCGAGCATTTTACAAGGACCACACCACTTGGTATAAGCATCCATAAAAATCTTCTTAGGTGCATCTTTTTGCTTAGCTAAGGCTTCTTCTATGGACATCCAATGGATTTCTTTGTCATCAATGGTAGCGGTAGGCGCTTTAGTGGTTGTTTTCTCTACTTTTTCGGTTGATGCACTCTCTTTTTTGCTGTTAGTAGAAGCACAACTTGCAAAGAAGACAATGGATATTAGGACTAGGATGTTTTTCATTCTTTATTAATTTTGCTCAAAGATATGGAAAAAAATTGAGTACTAAAAGTACCAAGTACGTATAAAGTTGTCATTACAACGACTCAAAGGCTCATTTTTAATCATACTATTCAGCGAATCCGTACGTGTACCTTACGAGTTGGAGACATTACTACCGCTCAGACATGGTGCGTAAGTTGAGCTTAGTAGAGAAGCGAAGCGATATGGAGATGCAAAAGCATCGAATGTCGCTGCGGCAGCAATTCGCAAGTACTAAAAATCAATCAACTCAATATCAAAAATCAACACCGTATTGGCAGGGACACTACCGCTACCACGTTCGCCATACGCTAGCTTAGAAGGAATAAAAAACTTTGTTTTTTCGCCTTTTTTCATCAATGGGATTGCGATTTGCCACCCTTCAATAACCTGATTGAGTTGGAAGGAAAGTGGAGCGCCACCAATAGATGAGTCAAATACTTGGTCATCTAAAAAAGTGCCTTTGTAGTGCGCAATTATTTGTGAATTAAAATTAGGGTGAGCGGTGCCTGTGCCTTCTTTCTCAACGATGTAGTAGATGCCCGACTCATGTGACTCTAAGTCTAAATTATTTTTGTCGGCGTATTCCAAAATCTTTTTTTCGTCAATATCGGCTTGACTTTCCTTTTTTTTGCAAGAGAAAGTCGTCAAAGTGATGGCGGTAAGAAAAAATAGAAAGTATTTCATTTTTTTTGTTTTTTTGTTTTTTTGTAGTGGTTTCGGTGATCCTAATTGGTAACGGTTTAGGTGCCCTTATTTTTAGGTAGAAAATAAACATTTTGTGGCAAAAGAATTGTCCTGCCCCAATAAACAGTTACCCTAAATTTAAAGTGATTTTTGTTCCGTTGACGCAGTGGTCAGGACTTCAACAATTCCGATGATGGTTTCGTTCAATTTATCAATAGCCAAAGGGATGTTCCATTGGTCTTTATTGCGGGGTTCTACATAGTTAGAGATGGCGCGAATCTCCAAAAATGGCACATTCATCATGCGACAAGCATAAAAGAACGCAGCCCCTTCCATTGATTCAATATCTGGGTCTAATCGTTTGATAATCAAATCAATAGAAGCTTGGTTGCCATGAGATGTATTAGAAGAAACGGCTTGTACTTGTCGCAAAAATCCAGCCTGTTCAGCATCAGGATTAAGGATTTTGCCTTCCGTAAAAGGAAACTCATTGGGTTCGATAAAGCCCATCTCAAAAGCCGAAATAAAGTCTCCATTTTTGTCTTCACTACCAAGATGTGCAAAGGTTTCGGATACTACAAAAACAGTTTGTCCAATCGGTATGTTTTTCCGAAAGGATCCAGCAATCCCTGCCTGAATGACCAAGTCAAATTCATTGTGCGTCAATACATAGGTCATGTGAAAAGTAGTGGCAACCAAACCCACTCCTGTGACCAATGTGTCAATTTGATGCTCTTCCGAAGGATGCTCTTCTAGCCATTTAAGGAAGGGGAGCAGTTCTTCGGTGGTGGCGGAAACGATTAGTATTTTCATTTTTTTTTTAGTTGAGAAGTTGAGTCGCTTGTCCTTTGGACTTCGCTGGTTGAGTCGCTTGTCCTTCGGACTTCGCTGGTTGAGTCGCTTGT
>CAYTLX010000005.1:0-18633 GCA_964438645.1 uncultured Saprospiraceae bacterium
GGAAGAAGAAATAGACGCCGATAAACTAGATTTTTCAAAAATAAAGCCGTAACTTTGCAGCCCTTTTCAGGGTAGAGAAAAAAAATAACATCATGTTACAACCGAAAAGAACAAAATACAGAAAACAACAGAAAGGAAGAAACCGTGGGTTGGCTCATAGAGGTAGTACTGTTGATTTTGGTAGCTTTGGTTTAAAATCAATAGATGCTGGTAGATTGACTAGCAGACAAATAGAAGCAGCCCGTATTGCTTTGACACGTTACCTAAAAAGGGAAGGAAAGGTATGGATTAGAGTCTTTCCAGATAAACCTATTACTTCAAAACCATTAGAAGTACGGATGGGTAAAGGTAAAGGGGCATTGGATCACTATGTAGCGGTCATTAGACCTGGAAGGATTTTGTTTGAAATTGACGGTGTTGATTTTGAATTGGCAAAAGAAGCTTTCAGATTGGCAGCTCAAAAGTTGCCCGTTTTAACAAAAACAGTAAAAAGAATCGATCTAAGATCGTAAAATAGTTTGATATGGCTTCGGATAAGATGAAAGAATTTAAAGGCATGACAATAGATGAGTTAAAAGCTCAACTAGCTCAGTTGGAAGTTGCTTATGATGATAGCAAGTTTGATCATGCTACTATGGGGCTAGAAAATCCACTTGAGCTTCGCGGCAAAAGAAAGGATATTGCCAGAATTAAGACTTTAATAAGACAGCAGGAATTGGCAGAGATGACTCCTGAAATGTTGGAAAAAAGATCGAAAATTGTCCAACGTAGAAAAAAACGTAGGTAAAACTACTGAAACAAAGATATGATGGAAAGAAATCTTAGAAAGATACGTACAGGTGTGGTCTCCAGTAACAAGATGGAAAAAACAATTACTGTAGTTGTTGAAAAACGCTTAAAGCACCCTATTTATGGGAAGTATGTAAAGCGGACTAAAAAATTTGTGGCTCATGATGAAAATAATGACTGCAATATTGGTGATGTAGTTAACATTATGGAGACTCGACCAATTAGTAAAAGAAAAAGATGGCGCTTGATTGAAATCGTTGAGAAGGCCAAATAATTAATAGTTTAACGGAAAGATCATGATACAGCAAGAGTCAAGACTAAAAGTCGCAGATAATAGCGGAGCAAAGGAAGTTCTTTGCATTAGAGTCTTAGGTAATTCAAAACAGCGATACGCATCTATTGGTGATCAAATCGTTGTAACGGTCAAGGCGGCATTCCCTGGTGGAGGTGTGAAAAAAGGAACTGTAACTAAAGCAGTTGTTGTACGAACCAAAAAGCCTTTAAGAAGGGATGATGGTTCATATATCCGCTTTGATGATAATGCAGTTGTATTGCTTAACGAAGCGGAAGAGCCTAGAGGAACACGGATATTTGGTCCTGTTGCTCGTGAGTTGAGAGCAAAAGACTATATGAAAATTGTTTCACTAGCACCAGAAGTACTTTAAATTTAGCAAAAATGGCTTTGAAAAAGAAAGAATATAAATCGGGTAAGCGTTTTGCACCCAAGCTACATATCAAGAAAGATGATATGGTGGTGGTTATCTCTGGTAATAGCAAAGGGCAAAAAGGGAAAGTACTAAAAGTATTTCCTAAATTGGGTAAAGCTATTGTCGAAGGAGTGAATCTGGTGACAAAACACTTAAAACCAACCCAAACTAGTGAAGGTGGACGTATCGAAGAGCCGGCTGCCATTCATGTCGCCAAATTAATGGTGATTGATAAGTCTGGTAATGCAACTAGAATTGGTCGTAAGATCGTTGACGGTAAGTTGGTCAGATATTCTAAAAAATCAGGTGAAATTATTTAATGATGAGCACAGAGACTAGTCCAAGACTAAAAGGATATTACAACGAAACTATCGTTCCTGCTTTGATGAAGCAGTTTAACTATAGTTCTGTTATGCAAGTCCCTAAGTTGTTGAAAATTACAATAAACCAAACTGTTGGTGATGCTGTAAATGATAAGAAGCTAATTGATAATGCAGCCGAAGAGCTAACCCTTATTACAGGGCAAAAGCCTTCTGTTATTTTAGCAAAGCGATCTGTATCTAACTTTAAACTTAGAGAAGGTATGCCAATTGCGGTTAAAGTTACCTTAAGAAAGGTGATGATGTATGAGTTCTTAGAAAGATTTGTATCCGTTGCTTTACCACGGGTTCGGGATTTTAGAGGCATTAATGACAAAGGCTTTGATGGTCGTGGTAATTACTCTTTGGGGGTTAAGGAGCAAATAATCTTTCCAGAAATTAATCTAGACAAGATTAATAGAATTATGGGAATGGATATTTCCTTTGTTACAACTGCAAAAACAGATGCAGAGGCTTTAGCATTACTAAAAGCATTTGGATTGCCTTTCAAGAATCAAAATAAAAACAACTAGTATGTCAAAGAAGTCATTGATTGCAAGAGAGAAGAAGAGAGAAAGAATGGTCGCCAAATATGCTGACCTAAGAAAAAAATTGAAAGAAGCAGGAGATTATGAAGCGCTGGATAAGTTGCCTAAAAATTCTTCAGCAGTGAGATTACATAACAGATGTAAGCTTACAGGCCGTCCGAAGGGATATATGAGAAGATTTGGAATTAGCAGAGTTACATTTAGAGAAATGGCTTTGGCTGGAAAGATTCCAGGTGTAACAAAAGCTAGTTGGTAATTTTAAACAAAACAGAAGATGTACGTTACTGATCCAATTGCAGACTATTTGACAAGAATCCGAAATGCCCAGAGTGCTGGACATAAGGTTGTTGAGATTCCTGCATCAAAAATGAAAAAAAGTATTACTGAGATTTTATACGATCAAGGTTATATTTTGAAATACAAGTTTGAAGAAGACAGCAAACAAGGTATTATTAAAATCGCTCTAAAGTATGACCCTGTTACGAAAGTACCAGTCATCAGGAGCTTGAAAAGGTATTCTAAGCCAGGTTTGAGAAAATATTTTGGAGCTGATAATATTCCAAGAGTTATCAATGGTTTGGGTATTGCAATTGTCTCCACTTCCAAAGGTGTAATTACGGATAAAGAGGCTAGAAAGAATAATGTAGGGGGAGAAGTCCTTTGTACCATTTACTAAATCGTGAAGAAACTGTAATCATGTCAAGAATAGGAAACGCACCCATATCTGTCCCAAGCAATGTTGAAATCAGCATTGATGCCGCTAATGTGGTGACTGTAAAAGGACCAAAGGGTACATTAAAACAAGAGGTTAATCCAGATATTACCATCAAATTAGAAGAGGGTACCTTATCTGTCGCTAGACCGACCAACCAAGGAAGGCATAGAGCGCTTCATGGGCTATATCGCTCCTTGATTAATAACATGGTTTTAGGGGTGACTGAAGGTTATGTAAAGGAACTAGAATTGATTGGTGTGGGATATCGTGCAACCAATAAAGGAAATTTGCTTGAAATCCAAGTGGGTTACTCTCACCCAATTATGTTTTTCATCCCTGATGAATTGAAGTTGGAAACGATAACGGAAAAAGGATCTCCACCAACCATTCGCTTGACGGGTATCGACAAGCAATTGATTGGGCAAGTAGCGGCTAAGATTAGAAGCTTCCGCAAACCAGAACCTTACAAAGGGAAAGGTATTAAGTACAAAGGAGAAATCATTCGAAGAAAAGCAGGTAAGACTGCGGCTAAGTAAACTAGAAGAATTTTTTAGCATGGGACAAATGACAAAAAGAAAACGCATACATATGCGTATTCGCAAAAAAGTAAAGGGGACTTCTGAAAGACCAAGATTGAATGTTTTCAGAAGTAACAACCATATCTACTGTCAATTAATTGACGATAGAAAAGGAATTACCTTGGCTGGTGCTTCTTCGAAAGAAGTCTCTGGTGAAGGAACTAAAAAAGAAATAGCAAAGCGTGTTGGTGAAATGATTGCCGAACGTGCACTTGCTTTATCTATAAACGCATCTGTATTTGATAGAGGAGGATATCTTTATCATGGGAGAGTCAAGGCTTTGGCTGATGGAGCAAGAAGCAAAGGGCTACAATTTTAATTCACACCTTACATTTTTATAATGGCTAGAGAAAGAAAGAATAACAAAGGAAAACAGGAAAAACAATCTAATGAATCTGGTTTAGAAGATAGATTGGTTACTGTGAATAGGGTGGCGAAAGTTACCAAAGGTGGACGGACCTTCAGTTTTGCAGCAATCGTTGTTGTAGGGGATGGTGCGGGTACTGTCGGTCATGGACTAGGAAAAGCTAGACAGGTTTCAGAAGCCATTGCGAAAGCAATCGAAGATGCTAAAAGAAATCTTGTAAAAGTTCCTGTTCATAATGGCACAATTCCACACGAGCAAAACGGAAAGTTTAGTGCAGCGAGAGTTTTTATTAAGCCAGCATCTAGTGGTACAGGTGTAATAGCCGGTGGAGCAATGCGTGCGGTATTAGAATTAGCTGGAGTTCATAATGTATTAGCTAAATCAATTGGTTCTTCTAACCCACATAATGTGGTAAAAGCAACTATTGATGCGCTTTTAAAGCTTAGATCTCCACTTGTTATTGCAAAACAACGTAACGTACCTGTTGGAAAGGTATTTAACGGATAAATTTTTGACATGGGAAAGATAAAAATAACACAAGTAAAAAGTGGAATTGATCGTAGCAAGCGTCAAAAGAATACACTTAAGGCTTTAGGGCTAAAAAAAATTAACCATACCGTTGAGCATACCGCTACGCCACAAATTCTTGGAATGGTGGCCAAAGTAGCTCATTTGGTTGTAACTGAAGAAGTATAACTTTCTTTTGAAAGTTTATAAAAATTAAGCTGATGAAACTTAATGATTTAAAGCCTGCAAAAGGGGCGACACATTCCACAAAAAGAATTGGTAGAGGTCAAGGATCTGGACGAGGCGGCACTTCTACACGTGGTCATAAAGGGCAAAAATCTCGTTCTGGATATAGTAAAAAACGGGGATTTGAAGGTGGACAGCTACCTTTACAAGCACGTTTGCCTAAAAGAGGGTTTAACTCTCGCAACAGAATTGCTTATGTGCCGTTAAACTTTAGTCGAATTCAAGAAATAATTGACAAATATAATCTTGATAGCATTACTTTAGAAGCTTTGCAGGCTAATGGCATCTTAAGAAAAAACGAATTGCTTAAAATTCTTGCTTTTGGTGAGATGAAGAAAGGTATTTCTATTGAGGCACATGCAGCATCAAAAAGAGCGATAGAGTTAGTTCAAGGCATGGGAGGAAGTATTACTATTGTAAAATAGTATTTGTTACTTGATGAGAGACTGAATTTGCTATATATTGTAGTGAATGAAACCGAAATACTATAAAGAGATTCTAACGATATTATCTCTTTAAGCCGAAAATAAGAAAATCAGATGAAACGATTAATTGATACTCTGAAGAATATCTGGAAGATTGAAGAGCTTCGTAAGAGAATTCTTGTAACTATTGGCCTTATCCTTGTTTATAGGATTGGGGCTTTTATTGTTCTACCAGGAGTCGATGCTTCTAAAATCTCTGCGGGAAACCCAAACAACCCTGGGGATATAGTCCAGATTATCAATATATTTACAGGTGGTGCTTTTAAAGCAGCATCCATTTTTGCATTAGGGATTATGCCTTATATCACGGCATCTATTGTGATCCAAGTTCTTGGATTTGCAGTACCTTATTTTCAGCGACTTCAGACGAAAGAAGGAGAATCAGGTCGAAAGAAAATTACCCAAATAACACGTATTCTTACTGTTTTTATTACGCTTGTCCAAGGTAGTGCTTATCTGACAATGATAAAATCACAAGGGGCAATTGCGCAAAATGTAAGTGAGCCGGTCTTTTGGTTTTCAAATATCATCATATTGATGACTGGAACTGTCTTTGCAATGTGGCTTGGAGAAAGAATTACAGAGCGGGGCGTTGGAAATGGAGTGTCTATTTTGATTTTAATTGGAATTATTTCACGCCTACCACAGTCGTTTATTACTGAGTTTACATCCAAGATTGGAACTAATGGGGGACCAATAGCATTTATTCTGGAAATGGTGTTTTTGTTTATGGTTGTGTTAGCAACCGTAATGATTACACAGGCTATTCGTCGGATTCCAATTCAGTTTGCTAAGCGAATGGTCGGAAGATCCGTCGGGCACACACCCGTTGCGGGCGCTAGAGACTTTATCCCTATCAAGTTGAATGCATCGGGAGTAATGCCTATCATTTTTGCGCAAGCCTTGATGATGTTACCTTCTATGGTCGGTAATTTCTTTACGAAAGGAGCTCCAAGTAACTTTGTGATGTCTCTTAGTGACTTTACGTCGGTTCCTTACAATGTGATTTATTTCATATTGATTGTGCTGTTTACTTATGTATATACTGCATTGATTGTTGACCCAAAGCAATACTCAGAATATTTAAAGCATCAAAATGCATTTATTCCTGGCGTAAAACCAGGTAGTGCTACGGCTGATTTTATTGATACCATTACAAGTAGAATTACCTTGCCTGGGGCTATTTTTCTTGGTTTTATTGCCATTATGCCTGCATTTGCTAGTATTTTTGGGGTAAATAGAGCTTTTGCCTACTTTTTTGGTGGGACTTCACTTTTGATTTTAGTCGGTGTAGCCTTAGATACTTTGCAGCAAATTGAGAGTTATTTGTTGATGAGAAAATATGATGGCTTGATTAAATCAGGAAAATTGCAGGGTAGAGGAAGTGGATTGCAAGGAATTGGCGCAAGCATGTAATTGCTCCAAAGAAATAATTGATGATATACTATAAGACTGAAGAAGAAATTGAGCTAATTCGTGAAAGCTGTTTGATGGTTTGTAAAACCTTGGCTTATGCAGGCTCACTGCTAAAACCTGGAGTGACAGGGGCAGAAATAGACTTGAAAGCTGAGCAATTTATTAGAGATCATGATGGGATTCCTGGATTTAAGGGATACGGCGGCTTTCCTGGAACACTTTGCATATCTGTTAATGAACAAGTCGTTCATGGTATTCCAAATGACATAGAATTTAAAGATGGAGATGTGGTTTCTTTGGATTGTGGTGTGATAATGAATGACTACAATGGCGATGCTGCTTATACATTTGCGATAGGAGATGTCAATGAAGAAACGATGAAGTTACTTAGAGTAACTAAAGAATCGCTTTACCGTGGGATTGGAAAGGCGGTTAAGGGCAATCGGATTGGTGATATTGGGTGGGCCATTCAAGATTTTGCTGAAAAGCAAGAAGGGTATGGAATCGTGAGAGAATTAGTCGGGCATGGCATCGGAAAAGCACTCCACGAAGACCCTGAAGTACCTAATTTTGGAAGACGTGGACGTGGAATCCTTTTAAAGGAGAATTTGGTGATTGCAATCGAGCCAATGGTCAATCTGAAAACGAAACAAGTAGTACAAGAAAACGATGGTTGGACCATCAGAACTAAAGATAAACAGCCATCTGCTCACTATGAGCATACGGTTGTAGTAAAGAAAAATAAGGCAGAGATACTATCAGATCATTCTTTTATTGAAGAAATGATAAAAACTAACCAAGAACTTAAGCAAGTTTAGTTTTTTATTTGTATCTTTGCACTCCGAATTTTGATATGGCAAAGAAAAACTTAATAAAACAGGACGGAACAATTGAAGAGGCATTGTCTAACGCAATGTTCCGTGTAAGGTTGGAAAATGGCCATTTAATTGTGGCTACAATTTCTGGTAAAATGCGCATGCACTACATTCGTATATTGCCTGGAGATAAAGTAGCTGTGGAAATGTCTCCTTATGATTTGACAAGGGGGCGTATTACTTATCGTTACAAATAACTAAGTTATGAAAGTGAGAGCTTCCGTGAAAAAACGCTCAAGTACGAGCAAAATAGTACGTCGTAAAGGACGTGTCTATGTCATTGACAAGAAGAATCCAAGATTTAAACAACGTCAAGGTTAAGAATTATGGCAAGAATTGCAGGTATTGATTTACCAAAAAACAAAATAGGCGCAATCGGTCTTACCTATATCTATGGTATTGGTCGTTCTGGTGCAAAGGCAATTTTAGACGCAGCGAATATCGATCATGATGTGAAGGTCAAAGACTGGACAGATGAGAACGTATTGGCAATTTCTAAAATTATCGCAGATGATCACACCGTAGAAGGTGAGTTGAGATCTGAAGTTCAATCAAACATTAAACGGTTGATGGACATTGTTAGTTACAGAGGAATGAGACATCGTAAGGGATTACCTGTAAGAGGTCAAAGAACTAAAACTAATGCGAGAACAAGAAAAGGGCGTAAGAAAACTGTTGCGAACAAAAAGAAGGTTACTAAGTAATCCTAAATAGCAAATAAATGGCAAAGGGAAAAAAGTCAAACAAAAAGAAGCTTAGAGTAGATCCAGAAGGACTAGTTTATATCAAAGCTAGCTTTAACAATATCATTGTTACGGTTACTAATAAAGCTGGAAAAGTAATTAGTTGGTCATCTGCTGGTAAAGGTGGGTTTAGGGGGTCTAAAAAGAACACTCCTTATGCTGCACAAGTGGCTGCAAATGATTGCGGAAAGGTTGCTTATGATGCAGGAATGAGAACGGCTAAGGTCTTTGTGAAAGGTCCTGGATCGGGTAGAGAAGCAGCGATTAGAGCGATTGATACTTTAGGGATAAAGATTACAAAGATTATTGATGTAACTCCTATTCCACATAACGGATGTCGTCCTCCTAAGAAGAGACGTGTTTAATTAATCAGCGAAAGACTCAACTATTATGGCAAGATATATTGGCCCAACAACAAAAAAAGCAAGAGCGCTAGGAGAAGCTATTTATGGCTTCGATAAGACCTTTGATAAGAAAAAATATGGTCCTGGTCAGCATGGCCAGGCGAGAAGACGTCAAAAGTCTGACTACGGCTTGCAATTATTGGAAAAACAAAAGGCTAAGTTTACTTATGGCCTTTTAGAACGCCAATTCAGAAACCTTTTCAAAAAGGCCGCTAGTAAGCAAGGAGTAACTGGAGAAGTACTTCTTCAGTTTTTGGAAGCTAGATTGGATAACACCGTTTATCGTTTGGGGATTGCCCCTACTCGTAACGCCGCTAGACAATTGGTGACGCACAAACATATTACAGTAAATGGTATTTTGACAAACATTCCGTCTTATACCCTACGTCCAGGTGATGTTATTGCTGTGAGAGCTAAATCAAGAGGAAAAGAAGTTATAGTGAACTCTATAGAATCTAATTCTAATGTGAAGAAATTCTCTTGGTTAGAATGGAATCCTGATACCTTTCAAGGTGTATTTCTCGCTCTTCCACAAAGAACTGAAATCCCTGAGAAGATCAATGAACAATTGATTGTTGAATTGTACTCTAAGTAATCTTAGATTTTCTTTCTCTTTTTTCAATCTGAAAACTATTATCTATGGCTATTATTCCATTTACTAAACCAGAGAAAATCTTGCTTCAAAAAGCAAATGATTTTGAAGGTTCGTTTGAATTCAAGCCCCTTGAGCCTGGGTATGGTCAAACTATCGGTAATTCTTTAAGAAGAATCCTTTTATCTTCTCTTCCTGGTTTTGCCATTTCTGCTGTCAGAATAGGTGGAGTGCAGCATGAGTTCTCTACCATTAAAGGTGTGGTAGAAGATGTGGTGGATATTATTCTTAACTTGAAGCAAGTTAGATTCAAGCAGCAAATTCTTGATGACGATTCTACCGAAGAAAAAATTTACCTAACCATTTCTGGAAAGGAAGTTTTTACGGCAGGAGATATTGCTACCTACACCAATGCTTTTGTGGTCACTAATCCAGACTTGGTGATTTGTAGAATGGAGCCTTTTGTAAGTTTAGAAATTGAGTTGACAATCACCAAAGGTAGAGGCTATGTCCTTGCGGACGAAAACCTACCCAAAGATGCAGCTATTGGATTAATCCCTGTTGATACAACTTATACTCCCGTAAAAAAGGTGGCTTTTAGAGTGGAAAACACTCGGGTCGGTCAGCGTACTGATTTTGAAAAATTAATCGTTGAGATTAAAACAGATGGTACGATTCATCCCGAAAAAGCCATTAAGGAAGCGGCAAAAATCATGGTTCAGCATTTAATGCTAATTACTGATGAGCACATGACCTTTGAAGATGATACCACTAAGGAAGAAAATATAGTGGATGAGCACATCTTGCATATGAGAAAGTTATTAAAGACTTCTTTGGAAGATTTAGACTTATCTGTCAGAGCCTATAACTGCTTGAAAGGGGCAAAAATTGATTCTCTTGGAGAGTTAGTTCAATATGAAACACACAAATTATTGAAGTTTAGAAACTTTGGTAAAAAATCACTTGTCGAAATCGAAGAGCTCCTTACGGAAAAAGGTTTGACTTTTGGTATGGACTTGGCGAAGTACAAGTTAGACGAAATATAAATTTTTAATTCATGTAATGACTGTTGAGCCTACCAAGGGTTCCGGTGTTACGAAGATAATCTTGAATAAATGAGACACGGAAAGAAGTTTAATAAACTAGGAAGAAAGAAAGGACACAGAAAAGCACTGCTTCGCAACCTTTCCATTGCTTTGATTACTCATAAGAGAATCAAAACTACCCTGCCAAAGGCTAAAGCCCTAAGAAGACATCTTGAGCCAATTATTACAAAGGCCAAAGATAATACGACACACTCTCGAAGAGTCGTTTTCTCTTATATTCAAGATAACGATACTATGAAGGAGCTTTTTGGCCCTATTGCCGCAAAAATTGGCGATAGACCAGGTGGTTACCTAAGAATAATCCGATTGGGTTTTAGATTGGGAGATGCCGCTGAAATGGCTATGATTGAGTTTGTTGACTTTAATGAAGTGATGCTAGCAGCCAAAGCCAGCAAAGGTGATGCTAAACGCAAGAGAACTAGACGTGGTAAGAAAAAAGCAACCACTTCTACCTCAACAACTACTGAGACTAGCATAGAATCAACTACTGACACTAGCACAGAAACAACTACTGAAAGCGAAGAGTAGGAGTGTCCTATTTTTCTTATAGAATATTAAAAAGCGATTTTACAAAGTAAAATCGCTTTTTTTATGCATTTAATCAATCTTTTATTGTTGTTTTAGTGTATATTTGCCGCAAGGTTGAATAGGAACTATTTTCTATTTTGACAAAAAAAAAGCTAAAAAATGAGCTATATATTAGACCTTTATGCCCGCGAAATCCTTGATTCTAGGGGCAATCCGACCATTGAAGTAGAAGTATTGACGGAAAGCGGGGCGGTAGGACGTGCTGCCGTGCCATCTGGAGCATCAACAGGGATTCACGAAGCTTTAGAAATGCGTGATGGTGACAAAAAAAGATTCTCAGGCAAAGGAGTTTTAAATGCGGTTAGAAATGTCAATGAATTTATCGCAGATGAAGTCGTTGGATTTGATGTGACTGAACAAAGAGAGCTGGATCAATTCTTGCTAGATCTTGATGGCACGGAAAATAAAGAAAAATTAGGGGCTAATGCCATTTTAGGTGTTTCCTTGGCTGTTGCTCGCGCTGGAGCTTTAGTGACTGGACAATCTCTTTACCGCTACTTGGGAGGAGCGAATGCAAATGTGCTGCCTGTCCCCATGATGAATATTCTAAACGGCGGGTCTCATGCAGATAATAATATAGATTTCCAAGAATTTATGGTGATGCCGACAGGAGCAGAATCTTTTTCCCATGGGCTAAGAATGGGAGTTGAAGTATTTCATACCTTAAAGTCAGTCTTAAAGAGTAAGGGCTATTCCACCAATGTGGGGGATGAAGGTGGATTTGCGCCAGAGATAAAATCCAATGAAGAAGCCATTGAAATCGTCCTAAAAGCGATTGAAAAGGCAGGGTATAAGCCAGGAGAAGATATTCAGATTGCCTTAGATCCTGCTTCTTCAGAGTATTTTTTAGAAGATGAAAACGTTTATTATTTTAAAAAGTCTTCTAAGAAAAAACTCTCTCCAGCCGAAATGGTCGATTACTGGGCTAAATGGGTAGAAAAATATCCTATTTGCTCCATTGAAGATGGCTTGGCAGAAGATGATTGGAAAGGGTGGAAGTTGATGACTAGAAAATTGGGTAAAAAAATTCAATTGGTCGGGGATGATTTATTTGTAACCAATACAAAGCGGTTGCAAAAAGGAATTAATAGCAAAGTAGCTAATTCCATTTTGATAAAAGTCAACCAAATTGGTACCCTTACGGAAACATTTGATGCTGTAAGCCTTGCGACAAGAAATAATTATACTAGCGTAATAAGTCATCGTTCGGGTGAAACGGAAGATACTTTTATCGCGGATTTGGCGGTCGGTTTGAATACAGGCCAAATAAAAACGGGGTCAGCATCGAGATCCGATAGAATTGCAAAGTATAACCAACTACTAAGGATTGAAGATGAGCTAGGCGATGCAGCCGTTTATCTTGGAAATAAATTGTTTTAAAACCTATTGCTATGGCTAAAATGTTAAACCCCTTTGAACCACTACTAAAGAAATTACCTGCTCCTTTTAAGAATAGGTATTTCTTGGTTATTGCTGCCTTTATGGCCATAATGGTGTTTTTTGATAAGCACAATCTGCTTACACAGTATAAACTACAACAGGCAGTAGATCAATTAGAAGAGGATAAAACCTTTTTTCAAGCAAAAATTAAGGAAACTAAACAAAAAAGATTAGATTTTGAAAAGAATCAAGAGAAATATGCCCGCGAAAAGTATTTCGTGAAAAAACCAAAGGAAGAAGTATTTGTGATTGAAGAACATTAAGTACCTCTTGCGAGAAACAATAATCAACCTAACCAAAATAAAGAAAATGTCAGTTTTAGTTAACAAAGACTCTAAAGTAGTCGTCCAAGGAATTACTGGAAAAGAAGGAACATTCCACGCTACTCAAATGATTGAATACGGAACCAATGTGGTGGGGGGAGTAACCCCAGGCAAAGGCGGTCAAGTCCATTTGGATAGACCCGTGTTTAATACGGTAGAAGAGGCTGTAAAGAAAACAGGTGCAAACGTTTCCATCATTTTTGTCCCGCCCAGATTTGCGGCAGAAGCCATCATGGAAGCGGCAAATGCAGGAATCAAAGTCGTGGTCTGTATTACGGAAGGTATTCCTGTGCAAGATATGGTGAAAGCCAAAGAATTTATTCGTGGATTGGATATGACTCTTATTGGTCCCAATTGCCCAGGCGTAATTACGCCAGGTGAAGCAAAAGTGGGTATCATGCCTGGTTTTATTCACCGAAAGGGTAGAGTGGGCATCATATCTAGGTC
The DNA here is from genome assembly GCA_964438645.1 of uncultured Saprospiraceae bacterium. Lineage (GTDB taxonomy): Bacteria > Bacteroidota > Bacteroidia > Chitinophagales > Saprospiraceae > HyVt-613. The sequence continues at coordinate 13,236 of CAYTLX010000005.1, forward strand.
AGGTACTTTAACTTATGAAGCGGTCGATCAGGTGACTAAAGCAGGAATGGGGCAGTCCACTTGTATTGGTATTGGTGGGGATCCCGTTTTAGGTTTTACAACAAAAATGGCCGTTGAAAAATTGATGAATGATCCTGAAACGGATGGAATTATCATGATTGGAGAAATCGGGGGCGGCATGGAAGCAGAAGCAGCTCGATATGTCCGAGATTTTGGCACCAAGCCTGTTGTCGGTTTTATTGCAGGTCAAACCGCTCCAGAAGGAAGACAAATGGGGCATGCAGGAGCTATTGTCGGTGGAAAAGATGATACAGCTGCAGCAAAAATGAAAATTTTGGCAGATTGTGGAGTGCATGTGGTTAAGTCTCCTGCGGACATTGGTAAGAAAATGGCAGAATTACTGTCGTAAAATAAGTCAAGTTTTAAGCTAGCGGTACGGGCAAAAAAATGGCTAGACTTTTTAGTCTTGAAACTTGAGTTAAAAATATTTATAAAAGAAAGAGCCGCTGAAATTCAGCGGCTCTTTCTTTTTTAGATGAATATAGAAAGGAGTATTATTCCGAAAAATAGGAGAAAAAGAACAAACATAGAAGTGAATAGCCAATTATGTCGATAAAGGTCATACATCTTATCCATCAAGTCAAGCCAGTCAAGTTTGCCAGTTGATTTTTCAAAGCCTAAAACAAAATACTTTTTCTTATCTATTCTTTTTTGGTTGCCATGTTTTTTAAGAATTAGAAAGTCATTGTTTAGAAAGGCCAAATCAAATAATTCAGATTTTTGTTTTTTGCCCCCGCTTTCTAGGATTAAAGTGTTTGATTTTGGTAGGGTGCTCCATCCGCCTGTCCCAATATTCCCATCAATGGATAAAAGAAGAGTGTGTTCTTCATCATCTTGAAAAATATAAAGCACCGCTTCATGAAAATCTTCATCGTCTCTAAATTCTTTCCACCTTTTATTAACAAATAGCTTTTGATTGGAGAGACTTTCACCGTAAGGCTTAATATGGGGCAAAAGGAAGTCAATATACGCATCCATATTGTCAAAGACAGGAAGGTCATTTCTGAATAAAGAACCAGCTAGGTTTTCGAAATTGAATTTCACTTTTTTAGCAAAATTAGACTAATAAACGTTAAGTGCCAAGAAAATGGCATGAATTGTAGCAAGAAATTAATAAAAAAAATCGTAACTGTTTAGGTGCCCCTGTTTTTAGACAGAAAATAGGCATTTTTGCGGATGTTGAAGCTATTTTTTTGAAGCGTAGCACCACAACGTGATAAAAAAATAGCAAAAACAGGCGTGAAAAGGGCACTTTATGGCAAAAATGTGGTACCTAAACAGTTACAAAAAATCAAAACACATTGCTTTTAGGCAAAATCAGATACTGGGTCGTTCAAATTACTCATAATGCGACAGGTTTTTAGTCTTACCGTAAATGAAGTGCCTTCTCCACGACTTGTCACAAAATCAATATTTCCATTATGAGATTCAATGATACTTTTGCAAATATGAAGCCCGAGCCCTGTCCCCGAATTTTTAGTGGTAAAATTGGGGGTAAATACCTTCTCTGTCATGTGATCAGGAATACCTGTCCCATTATCTCTTACGGTGATTACTGCGTAGTCTTTGTCTAATAACAGAGAAAGCACTACAACACCATGGCTGTCTTCGGGGATGGCTTGAACTGCATTCTTGACTAGGTTGCTAAAGACTCTTTCCATTTGGCCTTTGTTGCCATTTACATAAACGCTTTCTGCGGGCAACTTAACGAAGACATCAACATTTACTTCATTTTCATGAAGCATGGCTATATCCCGTAATATTTTATTGAGGAGTATATTTTCACGAGCACCTTCTGCTACATTCGCTACATCTTGAAAATTAGCCACTTTTCGAAGCAATGAGTTAATTTGTGTCAAAATAATTTCAGTGACTCTATCTGTCCGCTTTTCGATTTGATCCATATCCATCTTACGGTCTTGAACGCTGCGTTGGAAATGTTGGATATGGAGTTGGATGGGCGTCAAAGGATTTTTGATATCATGGGCCACTTGTTTGGCCATATCTCGCCAAGCACTTTCCTTTTCCATTTTTATGACAAGCTGATGATGGACTTCTTTTTCTTGAAGGCTTTCATTGTAAACGGTTACAAAGTCTTTAAACTCATCGTCATCTTCCCAAGTGATGGGCTCATTTTGGTTTTGTCGAATAGCATTACTTAGCCGCTTGACAGGCGCTGTTAACACTCTAGAACCACTAACAATAAAGCCTAGTGCAATAATAAATAATGCAATATAGGCGATGAGTAGGCGACTGACAAACGCATTCAAGTCATTCAGACGAGCCTGTTTTTTGGTATAATATGGGATGCCTAGGTAGCCAATTAAGTCTCCAGTGTGTTTTATAGGAAAGTAGGCAGACTTAAAGTCAACATCGCCAATTCGCTCTCTTTTAATTTGCTGCGGACCTTGATTATGAGAAAGGTAATTATAAGTGGACGCATCCATCTCTGGAGGAACAACACCCTTTAAGTAAATTTCATTTTTTGAAGAAAATATAAGCCTTCCATCTATCCCAAAGAAATTGATTGCATCCATTTTGTGGATGACAGACAGGCGATGTATTTTGGACTCCACAACTTCTTGCAATGAATCCAAGGGGACGGTGTTAGAATAATCTAAAAGTGTATAATTTAAACTTGTATGAATGGTGCCACTTTTTCTTAAAAGTCTTTTGTTGTGGTATTGTTTGTTAGAGTTGTTAAAGTGAAAGGCCGTAACGATTCCTATGGCAAAAAAAGTAAGATACAGTAAGATTAAAAAGCCAGACTGTACCTTAGCATAAAAAGTATTTCCAGGTAATAATTTAATCTGAAGACCCGCTGGAAAAAGGCGAATTAATTTGTTTAGGGTATTGATGGCGACAGCAAGTATAGAAATCAAAAAGAAGAGCATGGAGAATAATGACAAAAGCTGCATCGCTCCTCCCGTTTTTTTGCGAATAATAACCACATTATTATTGGGACTGTGGTACACATAATTAATGTATTCACCTTTCTTGCTTTTTATTCCTTGACCCTTTGGGGGGATTTCGGTTAAGGCAAAATATTCGTTTTGGATATTTCCTTTCCTGCGTATGCAATTGTCATTCTTAAAAGTCGCATACTCATAATTGCTTATATTTTTTAACTTGACAAAATTTGAGTTAGAGGAGAAAATGGGAGAGTTTATGTTCTCGTTGCCGAGAATTTCTGATTTTAACTCAATGACTAGCGTCTCTTCAAAGTCCTTGATGTGTACTTTGCGCTCAATAAAATAGGAAAAACTTCCGTCAGGGGTATTGAGTAAATATAAATCTTTGTAAGGATGAACTTTTAGGGCATCTACTATTTTATTCTGGTAATCATTCTCAGTAAATGACTGGTCTAGAAAAGAAGGACCATCTTCATTAAATAGATAAAAATTGAAAGAGAAGTTATTTGATAAATATTTGCTTTTTTGTAGGTGATTGAGCAGTAGTAATTGAGCCTTGTCATATTTGTAAAAAATGGGAAGGGGGGCATACACACTGTCCCATAATGGATCCGCAACAATTTTATTGACTTGCGCCAAAAAGTCCTTCTCCGCTGTGGTGTCCCTTTCTTCAGAAAGCGTTTGAGAATACTGTTGCATCTCAATGAATTCTCTAGTATTTTGAAAAGAATGAATAGCAACGGCTGCAAATAAGGAAGTTAACCCAAACCAAATGTAAATCTCATAGGGTTCTCTTTTTGACCGATCAGAAATATAAAAGTCTAATGCAAATGGTAGTAAAATAGCAGAACCATATAAAATCGGATTCCTATAAGGAGAGTTGAAAACAAATAATAAGGACAGAATAGTAAAAAAGCCTAGTCCAATACACAATGCTCGTTCATATCGACTAAGCCCCAGCTTGTTGATAAATTTAATCATCCAATGCGCAAACAAAACTAACGCCGTCAATGAAATAATCATCACAATTAAGCCTAGGAGGCTATCTACCTTGTGCTGAAGTAAGGTTAAAAAACTGATCGTAATGTCTGAAGTGATTATTATTTGCTTATAAATTTCAAGGACAACAATAATACCAGCCATTAGCGTAATGTTAAGTGCAATGCTAATGACCATTTTATGCCAATATTTCCAGTTGATGTTATGTTGGATGGTGTATGATTTGTTGAGGTGTACCATCAACCATACAAAGGTAATTGCATTAAAAAGGACAACAATTAATGAGCTACCTAATACTTTGAGTTGTAAGGTGTCTGCTAAAAGCCCCAAACCACCCAATTTACTCGCAGGATCAAAGAAATTTAGAAATATGGTAAGTATGGTAAGGATGGCAAAAAGAAAAAGCGCCCCTTTGATGGGGTTTGTTTGACTTAATTTATTAGCTAAATGGTTACTGATATGAAGAAAAAAGAAGAAGGCTAAGCCATAAAATAGGATTAGCTTCCTTTGGGTAGGTACATCAACAAACGATGACACGGGTGACAAGAATGTTTTGCCACTGGCTGGGCCACTGATGAGATAGTCACTTTGGGTGTCTTGCAGGTTGATGCTGATTGGAATATCCGAATCCGCACTAAAATTATTGGAAGGCTTCAACTTGTCAATTTGATAAGCATATTTAATCGGAATAATGGCAACTCCGACTCTTTGTTTACCTTCAGAATTCGGGTATTCTTTTTTTATGATGTAGGTATAAGCATTGGTGGTTCGGTGAAAGCCACTCTCCGAAAGGGTCTGAAATAGACTGTCTTTAAGAAATAATTTATTATTAAACCACTTGACTAATTGACCATCTTCATAGGCCAATAAAGTAAAGGGCTGGTCATATAGCCGATTAAATTCACTAAAATACTGCTCATTAGTGGAGTCCACAAGAAAAGCTAAGTCATAAAAAGATGGATTCTCTAATTCCTTTTTGGCATCTAAGTAATCTTGATTAAGCTTTTTTTGAATTTTATGGGTGTACTTAGATAGTACGATACTTGAAGTGTTAGAATAATCCAAATAGAGTGCTACTCCTAAAGAAAGTAAGAAAAATACGATTGATATGTAGAATGATCTTTTCATGAATAGCGCTAAGGATGTTTTGACCTTAAATAAGGAAAATCAAACTGCAAATATAAGAAATTCAAATATAAAAATCAACTAATATATTGATTGTTTTATTTGAGCAGTATTTTGCAATTGGGTATCTGTTTCACCATTTGCGTACTCAAAATATGCAGTATTGTTACAGTTTTTGCGCAATACCTTTGATTTTAAATAGTCGAAGTCTAAAGCAACAAAAAATGCAAATGGGTTGTTCTTTTCTTGATCGCAAGTCGTTCTATCGCATCTTATTTTTAAGATGAGGAAAGTCTGGACAA
>CAYTLX010000006.1:0-18287 GCA_964438645.1 uncultured Saprospiraceae bacterium
ACCCGCGACCCCCTGCGTGACAGGCAGGTATTCTAACCAGCTGAACTACCAGACCATTAATAATGCTTTCCTTCCAAAAGCGGATGCAAACATACGACTATTTTTTTTATGGGGCAATATCCAAGCCTATTTTTTTTAAAAAATGTATATTTTTTCCTTCTTCACCTATATCTTGATTACCTTTGTGCCGTTGTTGGAGCAAATAATCAAGAAAAAGAAATGGACTGTACGTACCATTTCATTCTTTTTGTGTAATTTAGCCAGTTGAAAAAGAACCGCTCTTGGGGGCATGAAAATAGAGTAATATGGGAAATATGGTGTTTTTGGATTTTGAGAAGCCGTTAGAAGGATTGTTTGAGCAAATGAATAAGCTCGAAGAAGTGAATGCCAAAGGGGATGTGGATATGTCCGATACCGTAAGGGAGTTAAAGAATAAAATAAAAAAGACCCAAAAGGAGATTTATAGTGATTTGACTCCTTGGCAAAAGGTGCAGTTGTCTCGTCATCCACAACGACCTTACTCCTTGTTTTATATCGAGAAGATGTTTAAGAAAGCAACTGAACTGCATGGAGATCGCCTTAATGGGGACGATAATGCTATGGTGGGTTTTCTCGCAAATTTTGACGGGCAAACTGTCGTGGTCATCGGACAACAAAAAGGAGCGACCACGAAGGAGAGACAATTCCGTAATTTTGGGATGGCGAATCCAGAAGGCTATCGAAAGGCACTTCGGCTCATGAAATTGGCGGAGAAGTTTAATTTTCCAATTATTACCTTGGTGGATACGCCTGGTGCGCATTGCGGTTTAGAAGCCGAAGAACACGGGCAAGCGTCTGCTATCGCCGTGAATATGTTTGAAATGGCTCAACTAACAGTGCCTATTATTTCGGTTATTATTGGGGAAGGTGCTTCGGGTGGAGCAATAGGTCTGGCTTTGGCGGATCGGGTATTTATGATGGAATATACTTGGTTTACGGTGATTTCGCCTGAATCTTGCTCGTCGATCTTGTGGCGCTCTTGGGAGCATAAAGAGACGGCAGCAGATTTGTTGAAATTGACATCAAGTGATATGCTTGAATTTGGGTTGATTGATGGAGTCATTAAAGAGCCTATTGGTGGTGCCCATTTTGCGCAAGCAGCTGCGGCGAGTGCCGTTAAAAAAGCCATCAAAGAAGCACTCAGCCAATTGGTGGATATGGATCCTGATGAGCGCATCAATCAACGTATCGAAAAGTACAGTAAGATGGGGCGTTTTATTGAAGAAGCCATCCCAGAATAATATTTCTTGAAAAAACATATTCCAAATATAATCACTTCGGTCAATGTCTTTTTTGGTTCATTGGCGGCTATTGCGGCGTTACAGGATAACTTAACGATGGTTTTGTGGTGTATAGGTGTGTCCCTTGTGGCTGATTTTTTTGATGGTTTTGCCGCAAGGCTACTGGATGTGTCTGGCCCAATGGGCAAAGAATTGGACTCTTTGGCAGATATGGTTTCTTTTGGTTTTTTGCCAGGAGTATTGGCTTATAAGCTGTTGCTTGCGCAAAATATGCCCAATATTGGCTTTTTTACGTTGGCTTTTTTTGGCTTTTTAATTACGGTTTTTTCGGCGGTACGATTGGCTAAATTTAACCTTGATACCCGCCAAACAGAAAATTTTATCGGGATGCCTACTCCTGCCAATACTATGTTTTTTATAGGTTTGGCGGTATTGCAAGAATATTCGGAGCCTTTTAGGGGATTGATGGGTAGCCACCCTTGGATTTTGTTTGTGTTGATTTTGGGTTTTTCTATTCTTTTGGTGAGCGAAGTGCCGATGTTTAGCCTAAAATTGAAGAATTTTTCTTGGGCTAGCAATAAATATCGCTATCTTTTAATAGTCGGCGCAATCCTTCTTTTTGCCGTCAATAGAGTGTTTTTTATGGCGGGTGTTATTGTATTATACTTGATACTAAGTTTGGTTTACTGGAAAAAAGAAGCGCATTAATCTATGGGCGATAAAGAGAAAAAAATAGAAAAGCAACCTAATAATCCATTGCATGGAGTGACCTTGGCGACCATCGTCGAAAAACTAGAAGGGTATTATGGATGGGATGTCCTTGCGGACAAAATACCGATTCGGTGTTTTGAAAATAACCCGAGTATCAAGTCTAGCTTGAAGTTTTTGCGTAAGACTAATTGGGCGCGGACGAAGGTGGAAGATTTGTATATTCGCACTTTTTGTCGGGATTGATGCCCGCGGCTTTTCAAATTTATTTGAAAAATGGCATTCCAAATTTATTTGGAATCGGATGCAAATGAATTTGCATGGCCATTATTGCTCAAAAGCAAATTGAATGATATTTGCTCCCATCTGGAGCGCCAATTGACGGAGTGCTTCTTTGTCTTTATGTACTTCCCAATCTTCCCAACCGTCTCCTAAGTCACACTGATAGTCATAAAAACAAACTAGGCGTCCTTCCCAGATTAAACCAAAACCCTGGGCCGGTTTTTTGTCGTGCTCGTGTATTTTGGGTAGTCCTGACGGAAAATTAAAAGCTTGATGATAGACAGGATGATTGAAGGGGAGTTCTACAAAATCCAATTCAGGAAAAACCTTTTTCATAGCTAGACGGATAAATTTATCTAGCCCATAATTATCGGAAATCTCCAAAAATCCACCGCCAATTAAGTAATTTCGTAGGTTTTCGGCTTCGGAATTAGAGAAAATGATATTTCCATGCCCCGTGATGTGTACCATCGGGTATCCAAATAACTCGGCACTCCCAACATCTACCGTTGCATAATCGGGGTCAAAACTAGTTCCTAGATTCGTATTGCAAAAATTGGAAAGGTTTTTTAGGGAAGTAGGGTTGGCATACCAATCTCCACCCCCATTATATTTTAGCAATCCAAGCTTCATTGTAGGGGTTTGTGCTTGCGCCAAAAATGAAAGAAAAAGACCAAAAATGATTGCGTAATACTTCATGTTCTATTTTACTGTTGGGCGGTTCTAAAGGCTGCTGCCACGTATATTCCCGCGGTTTCTGTGCGTAATCTGCTCTTCCCTAGTGTCAGGCCAACAAATCCTTTTTCTGTGGCAAGTTGATATTCTTCTGTCGAAAAATCACCTTCGGGTCCTATTAGAACGATGGTTTTGACGTCTTGTTTTGGAATCTCGGAAATATCTATCGTTGGGCCATCTCCACAAAAGGCAATGAAGCGTTGGTCGTATTTTGTCGCAAGACCATCCAGTAGGTGGCCGAAAGGCGTCAAGTCATCCAAAATAGGCAAAAAAGCACTTAAAGATTGCTTGGTAGCTGCTAGGATGACTTTTTCGAGACGGTCTTGGCGGATGACCTTCCTTTCGGAATGTTGGCATAAGATGGGCGTTATCTGCTGAATGCCTAGCTCTGTGGTTTTTTCAAGAAACCATTCTGTACGATCCAAATTTTTGGTTGGGGCAATAGCAATATGTAAGAAGGATTTTTTCGGAAGGTGGTGGGTGATGTTTTGGATTTTTACCACACAATTTTTTTTATGAATCTCTTCGAAGGTGCCAGTGCCTACCATGCCTTTTCCATCAATCAATCGCACCTGTTGACCCTGCCGCTTGCGCAAAACACGTGCCGCATGGTGTGATTCTCCTTCGGGTAGATGACACAATCCTTCTTTAATCTCTTCGCAATAAAACGTATCCATGATGCATTCAACTATTAATGACCGAAATCGTTCACTTGATTTGGATCCAATCCACCAAAATCATTTTGATGGCTTGATACATATGGTCATAAAGTTTGGGGATGTCCCTAGGCGCCACCCATTCTGCTTTTTCGATGTCTTCTTCGGCTTGTGGAGTAAGGGGCTGGTTGGGCGCTGTCATCTTGAACCAGTAGGTTCTCTTTAGGATGCGTTTATTTTTTCGGCTTCGATAAGTATGATAGGTAATGCCTAGTAAATCATTGGTTGATAACTCTTTAACGCCAGTCTCTTCTTCTACTTCACGTTGTGCGGTTTCTCTAGGTATTTCGCCTTTTTCCATTTTTCCTTTGGGAAGATCGTAGGTGCCTAAACGGTATATGATGAGAATCTCATCGAGTTCGTTCACGACAACTCCGCCAGCAGCTTCGATAATTTTGTATTTTTTTGCAAAATAATCAAATCGCTTTTTGGGATCTTTTCCGATTAGGTACATTGCATCAAATCGAGTGGATTTTTCTAGCATATCCACACAATTTGGCGCAAGCTTACCGCCTGTCATGTCATAATAAACAGGGTGCTTCTCTTGATCCAAATCCTTTGGCAATTCGGATTTTTCTGCAAAGTGTAGCGGTGTATTGTTGATAAAAGCAGTGAACATGGATTGAAATTTTGGATAAATATAGCTAAGATATAGATGAATGAAACGATTCTTCCAATCTTTTTTAGGATTCCAAGTTTTTTGAACCCCAAAGCTATTCTTTTTTTGAAAAAAGTAGGATTCTATTAGTGTCTTATTTAGTGTTTTGTCTAACTTTGCAGGTAATTACCTAGACAAAAAGGTAGAACAAAAAAATAAAGAGAGTAATGGAGATTCTAGATAAAAAATCCACCAAGTTCCTGTACAATTATTTGAACAATTTTTCGCCGACAGGCTACGAAGCAGAAGGGCAAAAAATGTGGTTAGATTATATTAAGCCGTATGTAGATGATTGGAAATTAGATAATTATGGCACCGCTTACGCAATAATCAACCCTGGTCAAAAGTATAAAGTGGTCATCGAAGGACATGCCGATGAGATTTCTTGGTATGTCAATTACATCAATGAGAAGGGTTTTTTGAGTGTCATCCGAAATGGGGGCTCTGATCCTGTGATTGCTCCCGCCAAAAGAGTGAATATTTTTACAAAAAAAGGTATCGTTAAGGGTATTTTTGGATGGCCAGCGATTCATGTACGTAAAGGCAAAGCCAAGGATTTTGAAGCGAGCATGAATAATATCTTTATTGATGTAGGAGCGAAAAACAAAGAAGAAGTACTCAAAATGGGCATTCATGTCGGGAGTGTCGTTACTTTTGATGATGAGTTAATGGAGTTAAATAAAAAGTTTTTTGTCGGAAGAGCTTTAGATAATCGGGTCGGTGGTTTTTGTATTGCGGAAGTAGCACGGATGATTAAGGACAAAAATATTGATTTGCCTTATTCTTTATATATCGTCAATGCCGTGCAAGAAGAAGTGGGTTTGCGTGGGGCGCAGATGATTACGGAGACGATTCAGCCAGATGTGGCGATTGTGGTGGATGTGACGCATGATACGAGTACTCCGATGATGGATTCTAAGGTTCAAGGAGATGTACATGCTGGCAAAGGGCCGACTGTTACTTATGCACCTGCTGTCCATAATACTTTGCGAGATTTGATTATTGATGCCGCCGAAGAAAACAATATTCCTTTTCAGCGGGAAGCGTCTTCTCGGGTGACAGGCACCGATACGGATGCTTTTGCGTATTCTAATGGCGGTGTCCCTTCGGCTTTGATTTCCTTACCGTTGCGTTACATGCATACGACCGTGGAGATGTTGCATAGGGAGGACATCGTAAATACGACTAAGTTGATTTTTGAATCCTTGCGGAAAATTGAAGGAGGGATGGATTTTCGATATTTTTAACTTACCAAAAGTTCAAAATTTTTGGCAAGTTAGTTCAAAACTTTTGGCAAGCTAAACCTTGCCTTGCCTACCACTTGCATTTTACGATTTTTTTGGGAACTAATTCCTTTTATTTGGTGTTATACTTGAAAGTCTGTAAGAAATTGACTAAATTTGTCAATAAGTAAAGTGTCAATATTATGTTTTTCGCAAAAATGATTAAAAATGCTCGCATCGAGCAAGGGTGGACGTTGGCTTCTTTAGCTACAGCAATGACTATTGATGCAGCTATTATCAGTAAGGTTGAGCGTGGATTGCGTCGGGCTACTCGTGGGCAAGTAGGACAATTTATAGATGTCCTTCACCTATCTGAAAAAGAAGCTTTCTCCGCTTGGTTAAGCGATAAGATTATAGAAGATCTGAAAGATGAGCCTTTTGCCATCGAAGCTTTTGTTGTTGCCGAAAAAGAAGTGAAATATTTGCGGAAGCAACAACAAGAAGAAGCCACTCAACTTCAAGCAGATTTTGTTGATTTGGTCTCTCAGTTGGATAGCCTTTCGGCAAAATGGACATCTGTAAAGCCTTTAGAAGGGATTCAATTAGAAAAGCTTCAAGAGTACTTTAATGTGGCTTATACTTACGACAGCAACCGTATCGAAGGCAATACTTTGACTTTGCAAGAGACGCATCTCGTTGTAAATGAAGGACTTACAATCGGTGGCAAGTCTATGCGTGAGCATCTTGAAGCGGTGAATCACTATGAAGCTATTGATTATATCTATGACTTAGTGGCTCGCAAGGTTAAGATTTCCGAAAGGGTCATCAAGGAGCTTCATCATCTTGTATTGAAAGGTATTGATCGAGATAATGCGGGGCGTTATCGGACTGTTCCCGTGATTATTAGCGGCAGTGCACATAAGCCGTCACAGCCCTATTTGCTTGCGCGACAAATGGAAGAATTGCTGGAGTTTTATGACACTAAAAAATCGGTGTTGCATCCAGTAATTTTGGCAGCGGAGATGCACTTGCGGTTGGTGACTATTCATCCTTTTATTGATGGAAATGGCCGGACATCACGACTTTTGATGAATCTCATTTTATTGCAAAATGGATTTACTATCGCTAATCTAAAAGGTAGTGATACTGCCCGCTTAGCTTATTACCGAGCACTCGAAAATGCCCAAACTGATGACGCACACAATGATTTTTATCGATTGATTTTGGAGACTTGTGTGATGTCTTTAGAAGCGCATTTGGAAATGATAGGATAGTTATGAGCACTCTGGTTTTATATCAGAGTGCTCTTATTCTGTCTAAAGGAATGTATGAAGTCCTAAATTAATCAGACTAAAGAAAAATCAGGAAGAATGTTTTTTATTTTTATTTATTTTTGTTTATCTTACCGTTCAATTATTTTGTAACCTAAAAGCAAAGACCATGAAAAGGATTCTTTTTTTAACTGGTGATTTTACGGAAGATTATGAGACAATGGTGCCTTTCCAGATGCTCGAAATGATGGGCTATAAAGTGCATGCAGTTTGTCCTGGTAAGAAAAAAGGGGATATTGTCAAGACGGCTATCCATGATTTTGAAGGCGATCAAACCTATACGGAAAAACCTGGTCATAATTTTACGTTGAACTATAATTTTTCTAGTGTACGAGTAAAGAATTATGCTGGGTTGGTTATACCAGGAGGTCGAGCACCAGAGTATTTGCGCTTAGACCCCAAAGTCTTAAAGATTGTTCAGGAGTTTTTTGCTGCGGGCAAGCCTGTTGCGTCTATTTGTCATGGCGCTCAAATTTTGAATGCTGCAGGAGTGGTGAAAGGGCGTAAGTTGACTGCGTATCCAGCAGTAGGTCCAGATGTGACCATTGCAGGAGGAGATTATCAGGATATACCTGTGACGGATGTATTTGTGGATGGAAATCTAGTGACTGCTCCTGCGTGGCCTGCTCATGGTAAGTGGATGCGTGCTTTTGTAGAAGTTTTAGGAGCGAAGATAGAGATTTAATATTTAGGTGCTGATTAGTTACTTAAGTTTTGGTACTTAGTTTAACGGCATAGGGACAGGTTGACTTCATGCATGCCTGATTTTTGGGATTCGGTAAAGGGGTAAAGGTCAAGGGGTTACAAGAACTTGGCTATTTCTGTAAAAAAAAACTCCAATCCAAAATAGAAAGTATGGACAAGCTTTTTTTAAGTAAATTTTTCTAAAAGTTAACAATGTCAATAACCACGGGCTTTCTAAGTGTCGAACTTTAATTAATTACTTTGGTTAAAGCCAGTGGCTTTATGCGGTTAGACGAAGAATTATAAGTTGGGGCGACCACAAGTGTCGTCCCAACTTATTAATTTATCACATATTCTTAATAATCTCGTCCCCAAATTCAGAGCACTTCAAAAGCGTAGCGTTCTTCATCAAACGTTCGAAATCATAAGTAACCCGTTTGGTACGGATGGCTTTAGTTAAACCTTTTTTGATTTTCTTAGTAGCTTTAGTCCAGCCCATGTATTCAAACATCATCATGCCTGAAAGGATGACAGAACTAGGATTCACTTTGTCCATTCCAGCATATTTTGGAGCGGTGCCGTGAGTGGCTTCAAAGATGGCGACGCCTGTTTCGTAGTTGATATTTGCACCTGGAGCGATACCGATACCGCCTACTTGGGCAGCCAATGCATCAGAGATGTAGTCTCCATTCAAGTTCAAAGTAGCGATGACAGAATATTCTTTTGGTCGAGTCAAAATCTGCTGTAAGAAGGCATCTGCAATGACATCTTTAACCAAAATAGCCCCATTAGCCAAGGCTTCTTCTTGAGCTTTGTTGGCTGCGGCTTTGCCTTTTTCGGCGGCGATACGGTCATACTGCGCCCAAGTAAATACCTTGTCTCCAAATTCTCTTTCTGCAAGGTCATAGCCCCAAGTTTTGAAGGCTCCTTCGGTAAATTTCATGATATTCCCCTTGTGAACTAGAGACACGGAAGGACGCTTGTCTTTGATGGCAAACTCTATCGCTGAACGCACCAAGCGCTCTGTACCTTCTTTGGAAACGGGCTTGATACCCAAGGAGACGGTGTCAGGAAAACGGATGCCAGTGACGCCAAGGTCATTAATCAAGAAGTCTCTCAATTTATTTAATTCAGGCGTACCAGACATATATTCGATGCCTGCATAAATGTCTTCGGTATTTTCGCGATAGATGACCATGTTGATGGATCTAGGCGCTTTGACTGGCGAAGGCACACCGCTAAAATATTCAACAGGACGTACACAGGCGTACAAGTCCAATTTTTGCCGCAAGGCTACATTCAAAGAACGAAAACCCCCACCAATAGGAGTCGTCAAAGGCCCTTTGATGGCCACAAAATGCTCTCGAATATCATCCAAAGTCGATTGTGGAAGCCATTCGCCAGTTTTTTTATGTGCTTTGTCACCTGCATACACTTCCTTCCAATGGATTTTGCGTTTGCCTGCGTACCCTTTTTCGACGGCTGCGTCTAACACTCTTCGCGCCGCTGCCCAAATGTCTGGTCCTATGCCATCTCCTTCTATAAAAGGAATGATAGGATCACTAGGAATCCGTAGCTTGCCGCGACTCATTCTAATTTTTGTACCGCTCATATTGCAATTATTTTAAAATTATTGAAGTTTTTTGTCTTCAATGGGGTTAAATGGTAAATATTAGTTGCAAATATACTATATTTAACCCTTAAAACAGAAGCAATGAGCAAATTTAAAGCCTTTTTTTACCTGATAGTTGTCATTATGTGGACAGATTGTGGTACTTCCAAGACGATGGCTGATCGTAATACGTGCGATTCTGAAGGAACTATTGTTGATATGACGGGATTAGATGGTTGTCATTGGATGTTGGTCACAGATGACGGCATGAAATTGCTTCCGCAAAATTGGCCTGATAGTTTTGAACCAAAAGATAATCTATCGGTTAAATTTCATTTTACGGAAGTGAAGGATGTAGCAAGTATTTGTATGGCAGAAGACAAAATAGTGATTGTGGATTGTATTGAGCCCCTTGCGGGAAAACCAGCCAAGCCTACCTGCTATGATACGGTTGAACCGATGAAAGTTCAGTGGATGCGTATCGCTATGACCAAAAATGGAACAAAAGTCATCGAAAAGTATCATTATTTGGACAAGTGGGCCTACTTATTTAAAGGGGTAAATTTGGACAATAATCTATATGATTGTCAGGGCACTTTGCTTTGTAGCTATCGAGAAATTGAACAGAATGCTTGTAGCCAGAAACTTGTGGACCTTGGTAAAGGGACTGTTATTTGGCGGGGAAAGTGAGTATTTTTACAAGAATAGGGCTTAGGCTCGCAAAAATAAATAAATGAACACCAACCTAGATCCAACAGATGAAAAATACTCGGTAGAAGAGAGAACGATCGACAAAGCTTTGCGGCCGACGGGGTTTGATGATTTTAAAGGTCAGCAGAAGGTGGTGGATAATCTATCTATTTTTATTGAAGCCGCAAAATTGCGGGGAGAGAGTCTCGACCATGTGTTATTGCATGGACCGCCTGGGCTGGGTAAGACGACTTTGTCGCATATTGTAGCGAATGAATTGGGGGCCAAGCTGAAGTTGACTTCAGGGCCTGTTTTGGAAAAGCCTGGTGACTTGGCAGGTATATTGACCAATTTGGAAGATGGAGATGTCTTGTTTATTGATGAGATTCATCGGTTAAATACTGTGGTAGAAGAGTATTTGTATTCGGCGATGGAAGATTATCGGATTGATATAATGATTGATTCGGGGCCGAATGCACGGAGTATTCAGATCGAATTGAACCCATTTACTTTGGTAGGGGCGACTACTCGGATGGGCTTGTTGACAGGGCCTATGCGTGCCCGTTTTGGCATTACCTTTTTATTGGATTATTATGATGAGCAAACGATTCAGACGATATTACATCGCTCCGCCAAGATATTGGATGTAGAATTGACCGAAAATGGGGCAGTAGAAGTCGCCCGTAGAAGTCGGGGTACTCCACGTATCGCCAATGCGCTCCTACGTCGGATGAGAGATTTTGCCCAAATTAAAGGGAATGGAGTCATCGACATGAAAATATCTAAATTTGGATTGGCAGCGTTAAATGTGGATAGCCATGGTCTGGACGAAATGGATAATCGCATCCTTCATACCATTATTGATAAGTTTAAAGGGGGCCCTGTGGGTCTTTCGACCATCGCTACTGCCGTCGGTGAAGAAGCAGGCACCATCGAAGAAGTCCATGAACCTTTCCTAATCATGGAAGGCTATATCCAACGGACTTCTCGTGGTCGTGTGGCCATGGACAAAGCTTTTCAACATCTTGGGGTGGTACCGCCTAGTCGAGATGGGAGTCTTTTTTGAAGTTAGGGCTTATGAAAAATTAATTACTCCTAAGTACTCTGTTTACTCGTAAGTAACTCTTTTCCTCGTCTTTTTACTCCGCCTTAGACTCCACCGCAAATTCACAGTTAAAGGTATTGACAAAAAAGGTGTCCAAATCATCTGCTTTTTGCGGAAGCCTACTGAGCTCTTCTTTAATCAAATCACGCCTAGTGGAGAAGATATCCGAAAGGTGTACTCTATAGGAAAGGTAAATGTGATTGTCCGAAATACCGAGTGTATAGGGCTTATTAGGATTGTTTTTGTCCAAAATATATTCTAACAAGTCACTTAGGTTGCCTTGCGGCAATTTGTTGAGGGGAGAAGTGGCGACTAAAAAATCATCTTTAAAGACAAAAATTCTAATTAATGCACTGCCATGATGAAATTCCCAATAGTCTTTTCCCGCTCTTGCGAGAATGGGATCTAGATCCATCAATTGTAAAGCTTCTTCTACAAAGGTGGCAAAAAGAGAAAGGTCATAATGTTCAAAAATGGATGAATTGATGTCATTGCCACAATTTTGGCAAAATTCGGTTTCTTCGGTAATGAGATATTTGCAGGAATCACACTTTACATGAAATTGAAAAGGATGCTCTGGCTGAAATTCTTGAATTTCTTTAGAGATGATACTTACGGGAATGCCAAAGCCTACGTTATCGGCTTGATTTAATTTTGAAGTGGTTACGGCGATTAACTTGCCGTCGATACTGAGCATAGGGCCACCGCTGTTGCCAGGGTTGACGGCGGCATCTGTTTGGATATAGCGTCTTGTGTTAATGAGTTGATTTGGAGCAGAAATAACCCCTTCTGTTATTGTATAGGGCATGCCAAAAGGGTATCCATGCACATATATTTTTTGTAAGCTTTTGATTTTAAGCTCGGAGTCTAGAGTGATATTTGGGGTGTCTTTTGGGGTCAGCTTACTACGAATAATCGCAATGTCCAACTCATGATTGACATAAACAACATACCCAATAAAACGATTTCTGTCAGAATCTTGAATGGATACTTTCTTTTCGCCAGCGACTACATGAAAATTAGTAATAAACACTTCTTTGTCTTTGATATAGAAAGCCGTACCAGATCCCGAAGAAGTGGTGATTTTGAATATAGCTTTAGAAAAATCCGTCATTATTTGTTTATTATACTAGCCAAAAAGTTTTGCAAAGAAACCTTTTTTGACGGGTTTCTTTTTTAACTCTGTTGTTAGTTTTTTATCAATATCCCCCGAAACAAATCTATTATAGGTTTCTTTTAAAATCTCTGTGCCAATTTCCCAAGAAGTTTCAGAAGAATTGGCCAAACTATCCGTGATGATATGCCAATATTTGATGTCTAAATTATAGCTGTACATCAATAGCTGGAATGCATACTTCAGATGATAGAAGGCATTGAGAAAATTATTTTCTTCTATATCTAAATCAATAGTTGACTTTTGGGCGTTAAGAAAATCAACGATGGTCTTGGTCGTTGCACGTTGCTTCGTCGAAATAAATTTTTTGGATAGAAAGATGTCCTTCATTATTTCTTCTTTGGGCGTTTGCTTTAATTGGAGCAAAAAATTCTTACCAATGGTGTTTTTTCGTTCTAGGTCCGTTTCTTTATCATGGCGTAAAAACCAAATTTTTGCTTCTATTGAAGTACGCAAATATCCATTAACATAGGCATTATCCACTATGGCGAGCAATGTCTCCATGATCGTATCCCAAACGTATTCATTCCATCTTTTTTCTTCATAGTACTGAATATATGAAAAGGCATTGTCTAAATAAGTGGAAAATTGTTCCCAAATTAATTGAGTTTGGTCACTGGATAACTGCGTGATAAATGGCGTGTGATAAAAAGAAGCGCCATATTTTTTGATAAATTCATCATCAAACTCATCTGCAAATATGCAGATCTCTTTGAGTAATTCATATATTTTATTGGGCTGCACCAGTTCTATGGGCACCGATGCAGTAAAGCTTAACGTCTCTTCTTCTTTGGAATACACAATTTGCGCAAGCGTTAAAGGCGTAAAGTTCAATTCAGCCACTTTTCTTAATAAAGGCACCTTGTTTTTTGCGGGCACTTTTAAAAACGACGATTGAATATGGAAAATACCATCCCTTAAAAAAAATTTTACATTAGCTGAGCCGTGTGGATATTCTACAGGCTTCATGCCATCCTGAAGGGGCATGCCTTCCAAGATGTCTTCATTAATATAATTTAAGGTGGCAATAAGTGATTGAAGATATTCTTTCTCATCAAAGGCAAAAACAGCATCATCCCAATAACGAATAGTCGTAACAGGTAAGTTAGAATACAAGACAGGTTTTTCGTATATTGGAGTTAATTCCATTTAGAGCTTTGGCTTTTGATACTCAATCAAGCCCACAAGATAGGGAAAAACTAGTAATTACCATTAATTGATTCAAAAAAGTATAATATTTTAGAGAAATAGTAAATGTTGAGCCAATACCAATTATTACCCCAATTTGTCCTTATAAATATGGATGGCTAACCAAATCGTAATGGTGTCTTTGGGTGTCCATACTACCTGATGTTTTTGATGGGCGGGAATCCACAAATAATCTCCTTTGACTAGGGATTTTGGCTGGATATCGTCAAATTTTATAGTGGCTGCTCCTTCAAGAATCATCACCCATTCATCGAAGTCCTGATTATACCACGAGTTTGATGGGGTATTTTGGCCTTTGGATAGGATTCTTTCTATTTTAACATTCCGAGCCTGCACGATGGTCTCGAATATTTCTTCGGGGATTTGGTCAGGAATTGATTGAAAAATGTTTTTCATGGTTGGATTGGTCAAAAAAAGATACCTAAATAGTTACAAAAAAAGGATTAATCTGAGCTAGATTAATCCTTTTTTGTGTGACACTGTTTAGGTGGCCCCATTTTATGGCAAAAATTAGCGGGTACCTAAACAGTTACTTTTGTGCTAAGTTTATGCGATTACTTCTCCGCAGTTAGTTGCTTTAGCTTATTGGAGTATTCGGTAGCTTTAGCAGTATCGTTCTTACGGGCATAAATCTCCTTTAGGGCGATAATGGTATTGGCATCTTTATCATTAAGCTGTTCTGCTTGCAAGAAGTAGGGTAGCGCTTGCGCAAAAATGTCATTCATTGTTTTCTTTACATCATCGAATTTCTTCATACCTGCTTTGGACATAACATTCTCTAAGGCCTTTAACTCACCCGACATATTGGCGGCTTTGTTGTAGTAGAGCGTACCTAGGCTATAAACTGATGTAAAATTCTTTGGATCCAACTCTAATGCTTTTGCATAAGAAGCTTTAGCCAAGCCAAATTGAGTCTCTGCATCCGCTTTGTTGCCCGCAGAATATGCATTTTGCGAAAGCTGATCATATACATTACCCAAGGTAGCATGAAGGGAAGCATTATTTGGGTCTCCCTTGATAGCTGCTTGTAGCTTGTCCACTAATTCTGCAATTTTTCCAGTGGCAAGGTAGTCATTAATCTGAGAATACATCAAAGCTTTGTTCTCGGGGAATTTCTTGATTCCTTCATCCAAAACAGCTCTTGCAGCCGTTGTATCTTTTTGCGCAAGCTTCACCTTATAAAGACCATCATAAATCTCTGGCTTGTCATAGTTCGATTCTTTTAGCTGAGTAAATAATTTATCAGCTTCCGGGTATTTTTTAGAAGAAAGAGCCGCTAAACCAGTGATATACAGTTGATTGTTTAACTGTGCCTTGTCATCAAAAGGAGATTTTTTGCCATTGTCCTTCAACAGTTTATGAATCTCTAGACCTGTATTAAATGCCTTGTAGGCTGTCGCAAAATCCTTTGCGCCATAAGCCTGAATACCTGCATTCGATACGGCACCAATAGCTTCTGTCATTCCTTTTAGGGCATCACTTTTTTGATACTTTTTTTCAGCAAACTTTAATCCATTTTTGAATGCTTCATAAGCCGTTAAACCTGCATTTGGATAAGGATCTTCGAAGGCAGGGTTCGTAATTTTTTGGATTTGGACACTGCTTGATAAGGCATTGTAGATGTCTCCTTTAAGATTCCAAGTTTTTGCTTTTTGACCATAATTCGCATCTTTTGATGCAAAATCAATCAATTTTTTGGCTTCTAGAAGCTTATCATACTTCTTTTGATCCAATTTGTAAGTGCCTAAATTGCTTTTCGCTCGTTTAAACGCTTTTTTGGGGTCACCTTGTGCAAATATCATGGTGACAAATAGAGTGGACATCAGTCCAATAAGTGCTAACTTTTTCATGTGCAAAGTTTTATTTTCATAATAAACGTCTAAGGGTGCTGTTTAGGCTGCCTTAAAAGTCCATGTTTGCGGAGATAGCTCTCCGTGGTTAAAAGTAGTGGAGTAATTATGCTCTTTTGTCCTTTTCAAATTAGCATAACTATTCTCCACAAATATTACGGTTTTTTTAGTCAAAAATTACGGGTAGCCTGTTAACGATTATTTAATCTTCCTGACCATCTACTGTATCATCATCTGATTCAGGTGGGGTAGGTGTATCATTTTTCTCATCTGTAGCTTCCGTGGATTCATTACCTTCATTGAATGCCGCTTCAATACCATCATCTTCGATTGCTTCATCTTCTTCTCTTGAAGTGATAGCTACATCTGCAATTTTGTCCTTGTCGTTCAATTTGATGACTCTAACTCCTTGAGTCGCTCGGCCCATCAAACGGATATTATCCAAAGTCATTCTAATGGTAATCCCAGATTCACAGGTAATAATCATCTCGTTATCATCCGTCACCGACTTAATAGCAACTAATGGCCCTGTTTTCTCCGATACTTGGAGAGATTTGACCCCTTTACCGCCACGATTCGTGATGTTATAGGCATCGACATTGGTTCGTTTGCCCGTTCCTTTTTCAGAAACCACTAAGATAGATGTGTCGGTTGCTTCTGAGTCAACACAAACTAGCCCGATGACTTTGTCGTCTTCTCCGCCTAAGGTGATGCCTCGTACTCCTGCCGCTGTCCGACCCATAGGGCGTACTTTTTCTTCCAAAAAGTGGATGGCTTTACCGTTGCGCGTACCTAAAAATACATGGCTATTACCATTGGTTAGTCGCGCATCGACCAATTCATCGCCATCATTGATAGAAATCGCGATGATGCCATTCGATCTAATTCTGGAAAATTGCTCTAGGCTAGTTTTTTTGACTTTTCCTTGCCTTGTGGCAAAAAGCACATTGTGACTATTCATAAAGTCTTTGTCCGTAAGGTCATCAATCTTCATATAGGCCTTGACTTTATCGTCTTTAGGCAAATTGATGATGTTTTGGATGACTCGACCAGTAGATGTTTTTGCCGCTTCTGGAATCTCAAATACTCTGACCCAATGGCAAATCCCTTTTTCTGTAAAGAGCAGCAGGTAATTATGGTTATTGGCCACAAATAAATGCTCTAAAAAGTCGGTATCTCTAGTTCTACTGCCTTTCGAGCCACGTCCACCGCGTGCTTGTGTGCGATATTCGTCCAATTTGGTCCGTTTGATATAGCCAAGATTAGAAATCGTGATGACCACTTCATCATTAGGGATTAAATCTTCGATAGCTATTTCGCCTTCATCAAAGCTAATTTCGGTACGTCTATCGTCCCCGTAGGTGGTTTTGATTTCTGTTAATTCATCTTTGATGATGCCACGCTGGACATCTTCACTCGCTAGAATGGACTTATAGTAGGTTATTTTTTCTTGGATTTCAGCATATTCTTTCTTGATTTTGTCCCGTTCCATGCCTGTTAACCGCTGCAATCTCATCTCTAAGATGGCCTTGGCTTGGATTTCGGAGAAGTTGAATTGGCTGATTAATCCTTCTTTCGCTACATCGGGATTGGCGGAAGCACGAATCAAGGCGATGATTTCATCTAAATGATCCAGTGCGATTAAATATCCTTCTAAGATATGGGCTCGAGCTTCCGCTTTCGCCAATTCATATTGGGTCCGTCTAACGATGACTTCAATACGAAATTTGATAAATTCTTCAATAATCCGCTTCAGAGATAGGACAACTGGACGCCCATTAACTAGAGCGATATTATTGATACCATAAGACGTCTGTAAAGGCGTATATTGGAATAGCTTGCTCAAAACCACACTACCCATCGCATCCCGCTTTATCTCAACAACGATGCGTAGCCCATTTCTGTCTGATTCATCTCTGATGTCACTTATCCCAGTTACTTTACCCGAAGTCACCAAGTCGGCAATCTTTACGACTAACGTGGCTTTATTGACTTGATAAGGTATTTCGGTAACGATGATGGTTTCTTTGCCTGAGCTATTTTCGACAATCTCCGTTTTTGCCCGGACAACGACCCGTCCACGTCCAGTTTCGTAGGCTTGTTTGATACCTGCGACACCACGGATGATGCCACCTGTAGGAAAATCTGGTGCTTTGACATGCGTCATGAGCTCATCGAGCTCAATGTCTGGATTGTCGATGGTCGCAATAACGGCATCGATGGATTCATTCAAATTATGCGGAAGCATATTCGTCGCCATACCTACGGCGATACCCGAAGCTCCATTAATCAGTAGATTAGGAATCTTAGCAGGTAAAACGGTGGGCTCCTTTAGCGTATCATCGAAGTTGAGCTGAAAATCAACCGTATCTTTGTCGATATCCGCCAGCATTTCGGCAGATATTTTGCGTAAGCGAGCTTCCGTATAACGCATGGCAGCAGGACTATCTCCGTCCATGGAGCCAAAGTTTCCTTGGCCATCGACTAATGGATAGCGAAGTGACCAATCTTGAGCCATACGCACCATAGAGTCATATACGGAAGTATCACCGTGTGGGTGGTATTTACCGAGTACTTCCCCAACGATACGGGCTGATTTTTTGTGTGCTTTGTTGTGTACTAAACCCAGCTCATGCATGCCAAAAAGGACACGTCTATGTACTGGTTTTAATCCATCTCTAACATCTGGAAGTGCTCTCGACACGATGACCGACATAGAATAGTCGATATAGGCCGATTTCATTTCTTCTGAGATGTTAACGTCTAAAATTCTTGGATTGTCCGTTGACATATAATTCAGTTATTTTCTTTTAGTTTGGTGTACACAGAATGATTTGTCGCAGAATAACCAGCAAACTATTTGTTCTGTGTATATGTTTTTTTAGTTGGTTTCCTTGCGGAAAAACACTTTTTTCATAGAACCCACAAAAGTAGGAAATATTTTTGGATTTAAGGTAAAGATTGGCGAAATAATTTGCGGCGTTATGGCAATTTTTTTATCAGACCAACCAGCAACCAGCAACCAGCAAC
>CAYTLX010000007.1:0-18045 GCA_964438645.1 uncultured Saprospiraceae bacterium
GAGCACGACCTTGCCAAGGTCGGGGTCGCGGGTTCGAGTCTCGTCATTCGCTCAAATACCTTCTTTCGAGAAGGTATTTTTTTGGTCAAATTGACTAAAGTAATAGGTAAAAGCTATTGTTAATCAATAACTTGTCTATCAAAAGAGATAGGCCCGGATGGTGGAATTGGTAGACACGCAGGACTTAAAATCCTGTGACTTCACGGTCGTGCGGGTTCAAGTCCCGCTCCGGGCACATTTTCTTTTTGGTAGCTTCATGCATCACGCAAATTGGTTGGCATCTGTGTACATAGTTTTATATTTTCCCCAAAATTCAAACATTTCAATTATTCTATGCGTTAAACAATTGTTCTAACATTAAAAGAACATTTTTTTAACTTAAACGTCCGTAAATTATACTTAACAAATGACACAGTCTCATGCTCAGATTAAATTGACCCCAAAGCCAATCAATCTTGAAGATGCTATCTCTTTTGTCTCTCACGAAGGTTCGTTCACTTGCTCCTACTCTCGTCCGTCCAGCAAGAAAAACATCGCAACTTATTCAGAAAAAGACATAGAAGCGCAAGCGGCCATGGCTAAAATGGAGTTGGATGCGATAATTCTATATGCTTTTGAAGAGTTCAATATTAGTAAAATTGCTATCCATTCTCGGCTAGGCAGCTACGCCCTTGGTGATACTATAGTCGGTTTTGCCCTTTCTTCTAACTCAAAAGAAGATACGGAGCAAGCCTGCGAAGCTGTTACCGCAAAGCTTAATGGATTATCCGAATCTTGGAATGAAAAAGAATTTACTGGTGATAATATATGGATTAAAAACTAATTAATCAACGTTTTCACCATCGAACTAAAGCCGTACTTTTTCTTAAGTACGGCTTTTTTTTTGGTAACTGTTTAGGTTTCCCTATTCTTAGGCAGAAAATAGGCATTTTATGCATAATTTGCGGTACCTAAACAGTTCCTTTTTTTATCAACTTTTAGGCGACTCTTATTGTTGGGTAGTTATTCAATCGAAAACGCACACATTATGAAATACTTTCACAATCCAAGATGCAGTAAAAGCCGACAAGGCCTTGAACTTTTAAAAGAAAATGGCGTCACACCAGAAATTGTATTCTATCTAGAAACGCCCCCGACGGAGAAAGAACTCGCAGACATCATTCAAAAACTCGGGATAAAACCTATTCAATTAATCCGAAAAACCGAAAAGATATTCAAGGAGCACTTTAAAGGCAAAGACCTTTCGGACAAAGAATGGATTCAGGCAATGGTCAAATACCCCAAACTCATTGAAAGACCCATCCTTATAGATAAAAAACGAGCTTCGGTAGGACGACCACCCGAAAACTTGCTCTCTCTGCTATAAGCTTCAAAAGGACAAATGACTATATCATCTGTCCTTTTTTTGTAAAATATCACCCAAATTAAGCAACTTACAAGCAATAACCTACCAAATACAAAGTCAAACCACTTAGCAAGCTGGATACCATTAAATTTGTAGTAATTCTTTAACAACCCAAAATATTCACTATGAGATTCGCCACTTCTTTGTTATTGCTTTGCCTACTTCTTTCATTTTCTTCTATTTCGGCGCAAGTCGTCAAGGACAAGACCCATCGAGCCAAGCAACGAACTGAAAATAAAGTTGACAGAAAAGTCGATCAGAAAATTGACCAAGCTGTGGATCAGGCCTTCGATAAGGTTTCTTCCTTATTCAAACGCAAGAAGAAGACCCCAAAAAGGCAGTCACGTTCTTCCGAAACGGCCACTCAAACGCCAGAGACGCCATCCCAAAAACCTACTTCGCCTAATTCAGCCATTTTTGGTAATACGGAAGCAAACACCGCAGACCGCTATCATTTTGACATCATTGTGACCGTCCACACCAAAACCATAAAAAAGTCAGGAAAAGTAAAAGACGATATAGAAATGGATTGGATGATTGCCAATCAAGGAGATTTATTTGGTTTGGCGACCTACGATAAAAAACAAGGAAAAACAGCCATTATTATTGACAATGAAAATAAAGTCATGCTCTCTATCATGGAAAAAGAGAAAAAAGCGATGGCGTTTACCATCAATGACTCCGAACAAGGAGAAGATATAGAGGATAGTGACTCAGATGTAACCATCAAAAAAACGGGCAGAACAAAAAATATCCTTGGCTATAGCTGCGATGAATATACCATGGACTCCGAAGACATGACAGGCACTTTTTGGCTCACGACACAAATAAAAATGTTTGATTTATCCCAAATGCCCAAAAGGATGCAAAAATACAGAAAAAATAGCTGGTCAAATACGAACCTTAATGGTTTAATGATGGAATCCACCATGATCGAAAAAGGAAAAAAAGGAAAGACATTCGAGACGCTTGCCACCAAAGTGGACAAATCTGGTCGATTGTTTAAGATGTCCAACTATGAAGTGATGTCGCTAGGCGGATTTGGATTTTAGTTTAAAGTTTCTTCTTATCCAATAAAGACAAACCACCCATTTTTATGGGAGCCACACTAGATTTTACTCTTATTATTCGCCTTACTGGTTTGGGGCGAGATAAGAGTTCTAATTTTAACTCATCAATTTCGGCTTGCGCCAAAAGGGAGATTTCTGTCAATTGCTTCACTTTGAGCTGTGCTTCTTCGATGGCGGCTTGATTGTCTCGTATATTCATATGTAGGCGTTGCGCCTTAGTCACCTGCTCATTATAGGCGTCCTTATACTTCTCCACTTCTTCCTTTAATAAGTCCCTATCTAATTGGTATTGTTGCAATAAAGAATCATGATCAGAAGCCGCTTTTTCTGCTTTATTGACCACTTTAATCATGGCATCAATCCGAGTTTGACGAATCATCCAAGCAGCAATAAAGCCTAGAAATGCAGATCCTATTAATAAAATAAGCACAACAATGATATTTGTAAGCGCCATATTTGTTGGGTTGGGTTTGTTTAATTTGCTTCCACGCTCCAATAAACTGGTTGACCTTTAAAAACAATCAAAGTATCCTGAGCACGATTCGGATTATACGTTACCGATAGCGGATTGTTTCTAAAATGATGCTGGTTTGGACACAAATGAGCGACAATCCAATAGGTCCCACCAAATATCCAAATCACCAGAGCAATCAGCACTCCGTAAATTCTTGCATTTCCCATAATTTATTCGGCTGATAGTTAAAGCCTTATAGGCAAATATACGTATAATAAACAAGAAAACACCCTAGCCAAACTATCTATTTCCGTATATTTATTCTCTGAATATATCTAAATTGTACTTATCACGACAGGAATCTAAACTCCCGAATCATCCCCATTTTTTGTATCTTTGCCCAAAATCTATCAATTATCATGGAAGAAAGACGAAAATCTATCATACAAAGGGTCGCTCAACATCGCCAACCCAACATCGCTGTCGTTCTTGAGAATGTACATGATTCGCACAATATAGGCGCCGTCATGCGTACTTGTGATAGTGTCGGTATCCAAACCGTTTATTTACTAAATACAGAAGAAATACCCTTGAAAAATATCGTTTTAGGCAAACGCACTTCTTCTGGATCCCGCAAATGGTTAGATGTCCATCTTTTTAGAGATAGAGACCAGTGTTTTGAAGTCTTGCGACAAAAATACGATAAGATTTATTCTACGCACATGGCGACCGATTCCAAGTCCCTGTATGACCTAGACCTTACGGAATCGGTCGTACTTGTTTTCGGCAACGAAAGAGATGGCATCACCCAAAAAACCTTGGAGCTTTGCGATGCTAATTTTTTGATTCCACAATATGGATTTGTCCAAAGCCTAAACATCTCTGTCTCCTGTGCCATCACGCTTTATGAAGCCTTACGGCAAAGAGAAGTCGCTGGATTTTATGGAGACAATACTCCCCTATCCGATGATCAAAAAGAACAAATGGTACAACACTTCACCGAAAAACACAAAAGTCAAAGACGGGGCAAAAAACCTATTATTGAAGAATAGCCGCATTGGGTCTTTGCGTGCGCCCCATGTCGTGGGCGACAGCAAGATTTCAGCACAAATCTAATTTTATTTTAAAATATTTCAATATTAACATTGTTAAGCATTTTATAGTGCGAAACCTATCGTTTTTATCTAAAAATTTTATTTACGAACATAACCTAATTAGGGTAATTCAACATCAATAACAAAATAATAATTTGCAAAATAGATATTTATCCGTATATAATAGTCATTCTCACCCTAATCAAGAGCAAAAACAATATATAATTCTGTCGAAATAATATATGGTATGATTTAAATTTTCATACTATTATTCTGCAAAGCGGCTCAAACTCCTAAATTAACAAGGACAAAAATGGGTAAATCCAAATATTTAGCAAAAAAAAATCGTTAAATATTTGTGTGAAAACAGAATATAATTTACCTTTGCAATCATCATGTAACCTAAATCTCTCAATTTCTCGCAAATATGAAGAAGTACATTTCTTTTCTCCTAGGAGCTTTTCTATTGTTCAGTGCGGCTCATGTATTCGCCATTGACCCACCAACCAAAAAAAACAAAGCTTCATCAGAATCGTTTGGCTACGAAATACCTACTGATACCTATCAGAAGGCTGTTTACCAAAGTGATGACCGAACAAAAGTGTTTATTGACTTCGGCGAAATCCCCGTAAACCTAAAGAGCATCCAAGTTCTGAATAGCAGTGGAGATGTTTTTATCAACAAAGTAGTTTACGAATTACCTGTTAATAGTCTTTTCGAGATTGATTTGACCAATTTCCCTGGCAACGACTTGGTTCTTGAGATTCAGACGTTTACAGATTCAAGATTTGTTTTATTAGGAAGTAGAAACTAATTTTGTCTCTCTTCAAAAAAGCGATTTGCCAAAAGCAAATCGCTTTTTTTTTGCCTTTCTGCAAGTAACTGTTGGCACAACAAGGCTAATAGCCACGAATGCATGTGTTGGCTATCAAGACTCATTCTAATCATTAAGCCTTGATTATCAACACAAAAGTAAGTACCTTTGTGAGCACACACAAAGTCCCCATTATTGATTACACGAAACACTATGCGCATGTTTACCAAATATGCACTGCTGATTGTATGCCTATCTCTCCCTTTTTTATCAGCAGCTCAAGTAAGCTATACTGCTAACGACCAAGTCCAAGTATATAATGGATCTTTTCGACCAGGTATCAACTTTGGCTCGTACCCGACCTATTCTGACGAAGAATTGGCAGAATTGGCCGCTGGCAACCCTGCAAAGGGGATTCCTGGAGTCGGTGTCAAAGCTGCCCGCCCAGGCTTGTTCGAATCCTTTACAGAGCTCTATGGTATTGATGCCAGAGTCAGTACCTACCAATACTATGAGCAGCTAGGCATGAAAGAGAATACGGTCATTGTCGGTTTCCCTTCAGAAGCGCATACAGACCCAACCTATTACTGCCCGACTATTCATTCCACACTATTCAAAAACATGTATCTCGACATCTGGGATGATGCGAATGGTACTGCCATTAACGATAGCAATTATTACGCAAAGTATATCTATGACCTAGTTACGACCTACAAAGATTATGTTCGCTTTTGGGAAATCTGGAATGAACCTGGGTTTGACTATTCTGGAGCACTTGGCCCATTGCCGCCAGGAGCACCTGACAATTGGTGGGACAACAATCCCGATCCATGTGATTATAAGCTACGAGCACCGATTATGCACTACGTTCGAATGCTTCGCATCAGCTATGAAGTGATTAAAACGGTGGATCCAACGGCGTATGTGACCGTTTCAGGCACGGGATATCCTAGTTTTTTGGATGCTATTTTGAGAAATACCGACAACCCCGTGGATGGTAGCCCTACGGCTGACTACCCACTTGGTGGTGGAGCCTATTTTGATGTGATGGGCTATCATGCCTATCCACATTTTGACGGAAGTCTCCGCACTTGGGTGGACAGCACACAATCTTGGTCTTATCATCGACATTCGGATGCTGCATCTGATGGCTTAGGTGCTTCCAAGGATTCGATGCAAATCGTTTTGAGCAGTCACGGATACGATGGCATCACTTATCCCAAGAAAAACTGGATCATCACAGAAGGTAATCTCCCACGCAAAGCATTTGGAGAATTTATCGGAAGCAATGAAGCACAGAAGAATTTTGTCATTAAATCTTATATTCATTGCATACGGGATACTATTGCTCAAATGCACTATTATAAGATTTCGGAAGATACGGATTATGATGGAGCTTATTATGAGTTTCATCTAATGGGGCTCTATAAAAAATTGAACAACCAAAGTCCCATTTATCAAACCCCGACTGACGAAGGAATCGCTTTAGCCACTACGACTCAATTACTTTTTGGCAAAACACTAGATGAATCTAGACTTGTTCAACTTAATTTGCCGCAAGGTGTTCGTGGTGCCGCTTTTAATGATGGAAATGATAATTATACCTATGTGCTTTGGGCAGAAACTACCATTGACCAAAGTGAAGTCGCTTCCGCAAATTACACCTTCCCCACTGGACTAGGTTTTGATAAATTGCACCGCTACCATTGGGATTATAGTCGGTCTAATCTACTAGAGACCACCACTTCCTTGAGCAATATTGCTTTAACGGCAACGCCTACCTTCTTTAGTGAGCAAATATTTGAGACAAACTCCACTACTTACTGCGCAGACGACTTGATTCAATTTGAAGCCAATATAATTTCTGGCGCAGAGAATTATACGTGGTCTTTTGATGGGGGGAGTCCCGCCACTTCCACCCTACAAAACCCATCATCCATTTTTGCGCAAGCAGGCAATCATACCGTCACTTGCAAAATATACAATGCAGCGGGAAGCATCATCAAAGAGCAAACCATAAATTTAATCGTAGAAAGCCCCCCAACCCCTTATTTTGAATTGATGATTAAGGGCCCAATACTTAGGGTGGATTCTTTGTCTGGCTGGACGAATGCCCAAGAAATTGAATGGGATTTTGGCGATGGTACGACTAGCTCCAGCCCAAACCCAACACATGTTTATTTTACATCTGGTAACTATACTGTTGCTTTGACGGCAACCAACCATTGTGGAAGCAATACCTACACAAAGGTCGTTCACATTGAAGCACCAACCAACGACATTTTACCCTACACCGCAAATGATAGTGTTTTTCACCAAATTGGGCAGTTTCGGCCTGGCGCCAACCTAAAAACTTCCCCCAATTGGACAGATAGCCAAATCGCAGACATTGCGGCTGGCAACATCTCCAAAAACATCAAAGGCGCTGGAGTGAAATCATTTAGAACCATTCTAGG
This sequence comes from uncultured Saprospiraceae bacterium, assembly GCA_964438645.1. Classification (GTDB taxonomy): domain Bacteria; phylum Bacteroidota; class Bacteroidia; order Chitinophagales; family Saprospiraceae; genus HyVt-613. The sequence continues at coordinate 7,294 of CAYTLX010000007.1, forward strand.
GGAGAATTTTTTGGACTTTTGGGGATATGACATTCGCTTGGATGCTTTTAAGCATTATGAAAATTTAGACATCATTGATAATACCCTTACCCTTGGTACGCCAACCTTTGCATCCCTAGACTCTTTTGCTTATTGTCCCAATAAGCAAGCAGCGATTTTTGCCAATCTGTATGAAGATATTTGGGATGATGGTTCCGACGGCACACCCATTAACGATGAAAATTATTTTGCTAATTATGTCTATCACACCGTCATTACCTATCGAGATTATGTCAAATATTGGGAAATATTTAATAGCCCTGATTTTGATGAATCTGGCGAAAAAGGCTGGCTGCCTTCAGGGCAATTAGGAAACTGGTGGGATAGCAATCCTGAGCCTTGTGATATAGCCCTTGGGGCTCCGATTTTTTATTATAATAGAATGCTTAGAGTCGCTTACGAAATTATCAAAAAATATGACCCCGACTCCTATGTCACTATTCCTGGATTGGCTTTCCCTAGTTTTTTGGATGCAGTCTTAAGAAACACAGACAACCCCCTAGATGGCAGTGTATCAACGGGTTATGAATTAAAAGGCGGTGCCTATTTTGATGCTATTGGCATAAAATCTTTCCCACATTTTGACGGAAGTACTTCTCATTATGATGGCAATATTGGTGGCTTAGCCTATGATCGGCATTCGGATGCGGCAGTGAGTGGCATCGCTCGTGTCAAAGGCGAATTTGAAGACGTTTTTGCTGCCCATGGATATGATGGCACCACTTATCCTACCAAAGAATGGATTGTTAGTGAAGCCAACTTACCCCGTTTACAATTTGATGAATTTATCGGCTCTGAATCGGCTCAGTTAAACTGGATTATCAAAGCTTACGTCAGTTGTATTAAAAATGACATTCGCCAACTAGACATCTTTTCCATTGCCGAGCGAAGTGCTAACCCTGCCGACGCCATGGATGCCATGGGCTTGTACACTAATTTGGATGCAACAGTCCCCTATCAAATGAGCCTGAACAATGAAGGTAGTGCCTACAAAACGGTATCTGATGTTTTGTATGGAACCGTATATTCTGATAGCTTAACCGATATACTTAATCTACCCAACACCTTGGATGGTGGCGCTTTCATCGATGGAAACGGAAAGCCTATCTATGTACTTTGGGCAAAAACCAAAGATGATTTACAGGAATTTGTTTTAGAAGATTATGACTTCCCAACGAATCTGTTCCCAGGCACTTTTTATGCACTACCTTGGCATTTTTCTTATACGGGGATTCATGATACGATTACGGACCCCTTGCTTCATCTCACGGGTAGCCCCATTTTCTTTGTGGAAGATTTAAACCTATTGCAGTCGCCAATTGCCTATTTTACTCCTAGCACGACCGAAGGATGTGTGGGAGAATCTATCCAATTTACCAATCAATCTACAGAAAACGCCACCAGTTTTGAATGGATTTTTCCGCAAGGAACTCCCGCATCATCCACGCAAGAGAATCCCAATGTAAATTTTGCGCAAGCCGGCACGTATGCCATCAGTCTTAAAGTTTCTAATCCCGCTGGAAGTCATACCTACATTGATTCCATTTCGATTTTGGGACACCCAACTGCCAATTATGCCTACCAAGTAACGGGTAATCAAGTGGCATTTACGAACCTTTCGGCAAATGCCACCAGTTATGATTGGGATTTTGGAGATAATACGGGTACTTACCATCCCGTTCATCCCAATTATCACTACAATATAAATGGCACTTTTCCCGTTCGATTGATTGCCAAAAATAGCTGCGGAGCAGACACTATTTTATTTAATATTGAAATAAGTGCACCACCGATTGCTTCTTATATTTCCATTGTCCAAAGCTGTGACACCCCATTTGTTATACATTTTATCGACAATAGTTTTAACAATCCAACATCTTGGTCTTGGGAGTTTGAAGGCGGTAATCCAGCCACTTCTACCGAAGAGAGTCCTTATGTAAACTATTCATTATCAGGCATTTACCAAGTAAAACACATCACCACTAATGACTTTGGGTCAGACACTTTAATCAAAGAAATATTCATCAATGGTCACCAAAATGAATTCTTAGAGCCGACCATTTGCAGTGGCGACTCATTAGTCATCTCAGGTTTTGTTTTCAATGAAGACCATCCTAATGGGGAGATTCAATTATTAAATCCAATGGGTTGTGACACCCTACTTCATGTTACACTCCATTTTCTGCCCAATCAGGATACTTTTGTGGTGGATTCTATTCAAGTTGGCGCGTCATATACTGTGGGCGGTTCAATCTATACTTCTGCAGGGTCTTATGTCGATACATTAGCAACAACCATCGGCTGTGATAGCATAGTGCATCTTGATTTAAGTATTTACGACCCCACTAGCATCGAAGAACTAAACCCCATACAAAATCTCACCTACTACCCCAACCCAATAACGGATTGGATTCATTTTTCCTTTCAGCTTGCGCAAAAAACGGATGTAGGGGTAGAAATTTATGGCATTAGTGGAAAGAAAATAGCGACCATCCCTAAAACCTTATTGCAGGTCGGTACACACGAACTAAGTTATAACATGGAAGGTGTCTCCAGTGGAGTTTATTTTGCCAAAGTCATAACGGGTGCCCAAGTTTGGACGGTTCGTTTTGTCAAGTAAGATGTTGAGCTGTTTTCTCCTTATCCCACATATTTCTGAAAGAAAAGGACATCAGCATCCGTATCATACGCCGTCAAAACGCCCATACCGTTGTTATCGAGATAGCAGCATCCAGAATCTATATCCAATATCTGCTTTTGGGGCAATTCCTTGTGCATCTCTTTGATGGTATCCACGGTTCTAGGGCTATGACCATGGACAATGACCCGCTCTCCTAGCCAATTATAGTTGACTTCATCATGCCAATCTCGTATCCAACGCATATCTCGCACTGCTTCAAAAGGAAACTCTAATCCAAAATTTAATCCTGCATGCACAAAAATATAGCCTTGTGACTCATAATAATCTTTGCCTTCTGCCAACAACTTATAATAGATAGAATCGACTACGGACAGCTCTGAATTTTTGCCCCCAAAACTTGCCAAAGTCCTTCGTCCTCCTGCATTTAGCCATCTATCTTTAACAAAAAAGTCAATCCCTGCATTCAACATCATCTCTTCATGATTTCCTTGAACCAAAACGACTTGATGTCCTTTTTCGCGCAAGCGCATGATCTCGTCCAAAACTCCTTTTGAATCAGGGCCCCGATCGATTAAATCCCCAAGCAAAATAAGCTCATCTTGCGGGCCTAACTCAATCTTCTCGACTAATTTTTTAAAAGTTTGTGCACAACCATGAATATCTCCTATGGCGATTTTTCTCATTTCTTTTGATTCTTTATCCAATTAATTCCCTAACTTTCACGTCTTATATGAACAATACAAACCCCCAAACAGTTCCAAAGGTCAGTAATCATAAAAAATACAACAATGTTTCTAAGATATTCAATAATTACAGCTATTTTTGCCGCTTGCTTTGGAAGCATACAGGCACAATCGGTGGATTCTCTTTTTTCGGGAACGTGGATAGGAGAATTGACTCAAGAGCCTGGTGGAATTGCCCAAAAATACCCATTTCGCTTGGTGATTCATGTCGAAGGCAACAAAGTCACGGGGCAGAGTTATGCCAATGTGTATGACGACCCTAATTTTGCGATTATGGAATTTGTGGGAACGATTTTCAAAGGAAAATTGTTCACTTTCCAAGAAACAAAAATCATTGATGCGACAGTCATGGAAGATTTTATTTGGTGTATTAAAGGGGGGCAGTTGACGCTTACGCAAAAACATGACGCACTCCTTTTAGAAGGATATTGGCAAGGAACGACCACGGGTAATGGGGCGTGTATTCCGGGCAAAATCTATCTGAAAAAGAACTTAATGCCCTAGCATTTGCGCAAGCAAAAAAAGAACGAAACAAAGAAATGAAATACGAAAAGCTACTTAAAGAAAACACGGTCTTGGCCATCAAATCGCTTTATGACGCAGATATAACGGGGCATCAAGTGCAAATAAACGACACGCCTTCTAATTTTGATGGAGATTTTACCATTGTCACCTTTCCTTTTGCGAAAGCCGCTCGCAAAGCACCGATGCAAATAGCCGAAGAGCTCGGGCAGTACCTTTCGGAAAAACTTGACTCGATTATCGCTTTCAATGTCGTTAAAGGCTTTTTGAATGTAACCGTCGAAGATAGTATTTGGACTGCTTCCTTGACGGATATTTTAGCAACGGATCACTATGGACATGCCACAGACCTTGCGGAAAATGTCATGGTCGAATATGCGTCTCCTAACACTAATAAGCCTTTGCATCTAGGACACATCAGAAACATTCTCTTGGGTTGGTCCATCTCCAAAATCCTAAAAGCCGCTGGCAAAAAAGTAACCACGACCCAAATTGTCAATGACCGCGGCATCGCCATTACTAAAAGCATGTTGGCTTGGAAAAAGTATGGAAATGGAGCCACTCCAGAATCCACAGGCCAAAAAGGGGATCATTTTGTAGGCGACTACTACGTACTTTTTGCGACCAAGCTCGCCGAAGAGTATGCACAATGGATCAACACCCCAGACGCTCAAAAAGAATACGATGCCCGAAAGAAAAAAGACCAAGATAAAGAGCATTTCTTCAAAGCCTACAAAGACACTTACTTCAATAAATACAGTGCACTTGGCGCCGAAGCTCGCGAAATGCTCCAAAAATGGGAAAAACAGGATCCCGAAACGATAGCGCTTTGGAAGACCATGAATAGTTGGGTCTTGGCGGGCTTTGATGTTACCTTTGACACCTTAGGCGTGACGATTGACAAGACTTATTTTGAGTCCAATACTTATCTCTTAGGCAAAGATATTGTCGAAGACGGTCTAAAAAAGAATGTTTTTTATAAAAATGAAGATGGCTCTATCGCCGTCGATTTGGAAGACCAAAAGCTAGGCGAAAAAATCGTCATGCGGAGTGATGGCACTTCACTTTATGTTACGCAAGATATTGGCTTGGCTCGCCAGCGACATCAAGAAATAGGCATGGATAGCATGGTCTATGTGGTCGGCAATGAGCAAATCTATCACTTTGATGCTCTTTTTGCGATACTGGAAAAATTAGACGAGCCTTACGCCAAAAAACTCTATCATTTGGCTTATGGTATGGTCGATTTGACGACAGGAAAAATGAAATCTCGTGAAGGTACGGTGGTCGATGCCGATGATCTCATCGAAGATATGGTTAAGACAGCAACCACTGAATCACTAGAACGCAATGAAATCACGGATTTGTCACAAGACGAAAAGGATGAAATTCGGAAAAACATCGCCTTAGGCGCCCTAAAATTTTTCATACTAAAAGTCAATCCCAAAAAACGGATGGTCTTTAACCCCGAAGAATCCATCGAACTCCAAGGTCAAACGGGGCCTTATATTCAGTATGCGTATGTGCGGACGGTCGGCTTGAAGAAGTATTTGGCGGAAGCCGACGCATCTAAGGCGCAGGCTTATCAAAAACTACAAAAAGAAGAGAAAGATTTAATCAAATTATTGATTAAATATCCCGCTCTAATACAAGAAGCTGCCAAAGAATATGACCCGTCCATTGTTGCGGCATTTGCCTATAATTTGGCGAAAGCCTTTAGTAAATTTTGGCATGAATGCAGTATTTTGAAAGCAGAAGAACCTGGCGCCAAAGAATTCCGTTTCCTATTAAGTCAAGCCGTCGGCACGGCCTTACATGATGCCATGGAATTATTGGGAATTAACATGCCACAACGGATGTAACCCATTCAGTATCATCCGCTTACGCTAAAAAAGAAAAGAAAATGAAAATACCTAAGCCCTCTAACTTTATAGAAGAAATCGTCGTTCAAGACCTAAAATCTGGCAAACATGCTGGACGGGTACACACTCGATTTCCGCCCGAGCCCAATGGCTATCTGCACATCGGACACGTTAAATCCATCGTCCTAAACTTTGGATTAGCAGCCAAATATGGCGGCATCACTAACTTACGTTTTGACGATACTAATCCTGCCAAAGAAGAGCAAGAATATGTGGATTCTATTCGCAAAGATGTCAAATGGCTAGGGTTTGACTGGGCAGACCGTGAGTATTATGCTTCGGATTACTTCGAAGACTTGTACCAAATGGCCATCAAACTCATCAAAAAAGGACTAGCATATATCGATGATTCTACGGCGGAAGAAATCGCCCATTTCAAAGGCACTCCAACCACCAAAGCAACCCCTACGCCATATAGAAGTCGCACTATTGAAGAAAATTTAGACCTTTTTCACCGTATGCGCAATGGAGAATTTGAAGATGGAGCCAAGGTTTTGAGAGCCAAAATTAGCTTGGACTCTCCCAATATGCACTTGAGAGACCCACTACTCTATCGGATTAAGCGCGCACATCATCACCGCACAGGCGACAAGTGGTGCATCTATCCCATGTATGATTTTGCCCATGGACAATCTGATTCGTTGGAAGAAATCACCCACTCGATATGTACCTTAGAATTTTTGCCGCATAGACCTTTATATAATTGGTGCATCAAACAGCTCGAGATATTTCCGTCCAGACAAATTGAATTTGCTCGGCTGAACTTGACCTATACCTTGATGAGCAAACGTAAGCTTCTGAAACTCGTAGAAGATGGTATTGTCAACGGCTGGGATGATCCTAGAATGTTGACTGTTTCTGGACTTCGCCGACGTGGATATACGGCTAGCTCCTTGCGGGCATTTGCGGATAGAATCGGCATTGCCAAGCGGGATAATATGATAGACATGGCTCTTTTGGAGTTTGTCATCAGAGAAGAATTAAATCGTATCGCCATGCGGGTCATGGTGGTCACGGATCCTATCAAGGTAACTATTACCAATTACGAAGAAGGCAAAGAAGAGCTTTTGACCCTTATCAACAATCCAGAAGATGATGCTGCGGGCTCACGAGAAGTTCCTTTTTGCAACTCCTTATACATTGAGCGTGAAGACTTTATGGAGCATCCACCAAAAAAATGGTTTCGGCTAGCCCCGGGTGGAGTCGCCCGTCTCAAAGGTGCTTACATCATCCAATGCGATGAAGTCATTAAGGATAGCGATGGTCAAGTCACCGAATTAAAATGCACTTATTTTCCTAAAAGTAAAAGTGGTCAAGATAACTCAGGCATCAAAGTAAAAGGGGTGTTACACTGGGTGTCTGCTCCACATGCTTACGAAGGAGAAGTGCGTATGTATGACCGCCTTTTTAACGTAGAAAATGTCGGTGCTTCAGAGTTGCCGATGGAAGAAATCATCAATCCTGATTCTCTAGTAGTCATTCCAAAAGCTAAGATGGAACCTGCTTTGCGAGATGCATCCGCAGATACGTATTATCAATTTATGAGAAAAGGATATTTCTGTCTAGATCCAGATTCTACTCAAGAGCACAAAGTGTTTAACCGTACGGTTACTTTGCGGGACGGTTGGAAACGGTAATTGGGACGGGACGCTCCCTATGGTCGCTTTGGTCTTTGGGACGCTCCTTCGTCGCTTGGGTCTTTGGGCGCTTCACTTTTAGGGTATTGGGCAAGCACATCTTGGGCGGTAGCACTCAACTTCTCAACCAGCGATGTCCGAAGGACAAGCGACTCAACCAGCGTAGCGACTCAACTAGCGTAGCGTATCAACTAGCGAAGCGACTCAACTTTCCTTATCAAAAAACCGCTTTCAACAAAGGTCGATGTCCGTAGCGTTTTCGCATCCAAGCTTTTATCTCATTTGCGAAAGCAGAATAGCCGATGGTATGTAGATGCTCTTGCAGAAAAACGAACATATCCGCCGGCTTTTCCCCGAGATGTTGATCAAAATATTTGGAAAGCAAAACAGCATATAACTCCTTGGTTTCCTTAGCTTTATGACTCAATAGGTATTTATCGACTTTCGTCAAAAAGAATAAATCTTGCTCTTGGTGTGTCAATTCTAAAAGCTCATCCCAAGCTTGCACATCCACTAACATTAAAGCCGCAGGTAAAGGTTTTTTAGCATGCACAAAATACTCAAATAATCGCTTGGCCTCCTCTTGCCAATGCTCCCCTAATAGGTCTTTTAGTATTTTATAATACTTAACTTTTCCTGTTCTCTTAAAATTATTTTCCGCAAGGAATATTAACCGACCTTCATCGCCATCTGCTCGAGCAATCAATAATTGATAGTCTTCAAGCGTTTGCTCAAAGCTGGGACTAATTGGTCTTTGTTTGGATTGTTTCACCAAGTCAGCTAACAAGTCAAGATTTGCTTGTTCAATAGCCAATTGGCAAAAAGCCTTCAACTCCTTTTCAGACCAGTCATCTTGAATGATTGTAATTAATTTTTCTGTGGGTCGTCCCCATCCAACCAATACCGTTAATACTTCTTGGATTCTCTCAAACGGGGCATCCTGCTCTAGGATAATATCCAAATGCTCCGCACATCGCTCTTGGGTTGATGCATCCTTTGCTAGCTTTTGGATGATTGAAAGTAGCTTTTCTTCTACGGGTTTAGACAATCGATTATACATCTGAACATGAGCCGCCAACATGACCGCAATTTGCTCTATTAATTCAGGCGCCATAATAATAGAAATAGCCTGCTCTAAGAGTTTGAGTGTTTCAAGGAGAGCCAGATGTGGTTTTTTCTTTTCCGGAAGGTTATAGTTCAATATGGCAGGCCATATCTTCAAAAATTCATCCACAAAAATGATTACTTCATGGGTATCACCATTATTGAGTAAATTTTTCAACTCATGTAGGATGGTAAAGGCAATTTCGTTGATAAAATTAAGACCACTAAGGGGAATTTTATTTTGAGAAGCCGCATGCTTAATGACCAGTAAAAGGAGTAATTTGTATTTATCAGGCTCATTCTGCGCAAAAGGAGTGGCACTCGCACGGATGAGTAACGCAAATTTGCGATTCTTTTTGGCAAAACTAATCACCAACTCGTCCATTCTTTCTTCGGGGAGCATTTCTATAAAATCACCAATCTTTCTTTGAGACAAAGGGACAGTGTATTGAGCTTCATTCCGTAGCGCTTTTTTAGGTAGCCTTTCTAATATGGCGTAAAAACCTGCCACAATATGTGCACAAACTTCACCTGCACCAAACATCTCACACTCACATCCTACTTTTTGAAAGACTCGACTACGGAGCAAAAACTCGACTTCATAGTGCTCCTGCTTATCTGTCACCTGACAAGTCCAGACTCCTTGCCCAATATTATCCGTATCGGTAACATGGTCTTCCATAAATAGAGATTTACCCTGCCCAACGACGGATTCGTCAAGCTCCCAAGCAAAAGCATCCAAACTTATTTTACACTTTAACATCGGAAAGGGTTCATCAAATGGTTTACGGAAAATTCTGATTTAAGGTTAATTTTGACTGACAACCTACAAAGTTAAGAATTTTAAGTCAAAACAGCTTAATTTTGGTTTATGATTAGTATTCGCCCTATCAAAAGACTGGACAATCCGTATTTAGCGGTTATAATTCGTCAGGCATTGGCTGAATTTGGGGCTAACAAGCCAGGAACTGTATATTATGACTCCACAACTGATAATTTATTTGAATTATTTGACCATAAAAAGAGTATGTATTTTGTGGCAGAAGAAAAAGGGAACATTCTAGGTGGTGGTGGTATCTATCCTACTCAAGGCCTTCCAACAGGAACCTGTGAGTTGGTCAAAATGTATTTATCCCCAGAAGCACGCAGCAAAGGTATTGGGCGAAAAATTATGAACCAGTGTTTTGCTTTCGCCAAAAAAGTGGGCTACCATCAAATATATTTAGAAACCATGCCAGAATTAGCCCAAGCGGTATGCGTGTACAAGCGCCTAGGCTTTCATCAACTAGCCGCTCCCCTTGGCAACAGTGGTCATTTTGATTGCAACATTTGGATGCTCAAAGCGATTCTTTGACAAAATAGTAGCTGGTCAAAAATTTCTTTATTTGCTAACTTCTTCATTTTCAAGTACATATCCATCAAATCACAAACATAGTGATTTTTACTTATTCATTTTTTTGACATACATCTTAAATACCCTTATATTTGGGGTGTTTATTCTCATAGTATGTTTGTAGTCCTGTGCCACTAATATCATTAGTTGGTGCAGGATTCATACCCTACCGCAAAAAGCACCATATATGCCCGTTTCCTAAACAGTTCAACACGTAACCTAATTAGTCCTTTTCCCGTAAAGAATGACACGTTATCTTTGACGTAAGTTTTCTCATAGTATGTTTTGATAGTTACTCCTACACTAAAAAAAGTTTTAGTGTAGGATTTTTTTATGCCCCTAGTAGAAGCTCCATTTGGTATCCATTTACAAAAATTTCAAGCCTAGCCCAAGTCTATCTAATAGTATTTTTACATATATTTCTTTTTCTAATACATATTTGACCGCTACCTAAAATTACCTACCCGTTGCCCATTTTTCCGTCTTCTAATTCTAATACTGCCCGTATCTTTGCATCGGTAGTTTTCTCATAGTATGTTTAGTTTCGCTCCTACATTCACCCTCCCGTGATGTAGGAGTTTTTTCTTTTAAGCAACGTGCTTCCGCACACTACTTGGGTATCACGCAACGACGCAACGCTGCTTCCGCACACGAGACCTGCGATTTTTTTTTAAAAATTAATCTAGTTTGGAGTAAGTTAATTCTTCAATAACAACAAAGCAAATTCGTGCAACCAGTAACCAGCAACCAG
>CAYTLX010000008.1:0-16822 GCA_964438645.1 uncultured Saprospiraceae bacterium
AAGTTTAATTCTTTCAGAACAAAGTAAATTCGTGCCACCAGTAACCAGTAACCAGTAACCAGCATCCAACATCCAGCCCAAAACTACAAGAATTAGGGTAGAAAAAAAGAAATACTGGGCTTTTGTTCGACAATATTTTGACCAAAATATAAGTTATTAGCCCCATGTCTTAAAGTTTTTCTAAATTCGCATCTTATAAGGAATAATTCTCATACTTTTGCACTAGGAAATCACGGGTTTATTCCTTATCCATCATCATAGGTACTACGAATCCCCTTATCGTAGCCAGAGATAAAAACTTATAATACCATGCTCACAAAATCAATGTTTACGGCTTTTTTAGCCTTTTTCTTTACTATTTCGCTTTTTGCGCAAGAGACTACTGTCTTTAATGAAGCCAATCTCGCCTACAAACGGGGGATGGATTTCTACGAAAAAGGACTTTATGGTCAGGCTCAAGCGGAGTTTCGATATGCGACCCATCAGCTGGAACCCGTCAATGAGCCAAATTGGAATGCGCTAAAAAAAGAAGCGGAGTTATATTATGCCAAATGCGCTGTCAACCTAAAGCAACCCGAAGCAGAAAAATTGATTTCTTCCTTCCTTGCGGAAAATTCCCCCAGTCCCGCAGCCGCTAAAGCCGCTTTTGAAATTGCTAACTACTATTACAACAGTAGCAAATACAAAGAAGCTTATAATTATTTCACCATGCTCAATCCTTCAGACTTAAGTCGCCCACAAATGGCTGAAGCCAACTTCAAAATGGGATATTGTAGCTTTGTTCAAAAGAAATTCACCCGTGCAGATAAGTTTTTTGCGCAAGCGAAGGCCAATCAAGAAAGCAAATATTACTTCCCTGCCAATTATTATCACGGCATGATTGCCTTTTTTGGTGGAAAATTTGATGAAGCAGTCAGCGCCTTTAAAGTCGTTGATCGCTCTCGAAAGTATAAGCCTTACATTCCTTTTTACCTTGCCCAAATCTATTTTAGTCAAGGAAAATATGACGAAGTGATTGATTATGGCTCCAAAAAAGTCAAAGGCAACGGAATCAGAAAAAAAGGCGACATCAACCTTTTAATCGGTAAGTCTTACTATGCTAAAGGAGAATTTGACAATGCACTCCCCTACTTAGAAGCTGCCGCAAAAAAATTAAATAAGATGACGCCCGAAGATTTTTATCAGTTGGCGTTTACACAATACCGTGCTGGAAACTGCGAAAAGTCCATCAAAAACTTCTCTCAACTCACCAAACAAAAATCCAAAATTGGACAATTAGCGATGTACTACATGGCAGATTGCAACATTAAGCTCGGCAAGAAATCCGATGCTAGAAATGCCCTTAAAAAAGCTTCTGAATTGGATTTTGACCAAAAACTTCGGATTGATGCCCTTTATAATTATGGTAAGCTGTCCTACGAATTGGGTTATGACATGGATGCGCTCAGTACTTTTCAAAAATTATCAGGTAATAGTAAGTATGGCGCCGAATCCCAAAAATTCATGAGTGCCATTTTCTTAAATACCAGAGATTATGCCCGTGCCTTGAATATTTTGGAGAACCTACCTGATGAAGCCAATACACCCAAAATGAAAGAGACCTACCAAAAAGTCGCGCTCTATCGGGGTATTCAATTGTATAACAATGGGGATTTGGATGGTGCTTTGCGCTATTTTGAAAAGTCTCGCTCCAAAGCCAATGATCCGTATTCTACTGCTTTAGCTTATTATTGGGAAGGCGAAATACTCCATCAAAAAGGAAAATATAAGCAATCCAAAGAGAAGGTTAGTCAGTTTTTAGCGAAAGCAAAAAATCTAAGAAATCTTCCCGAAGAGTCTTCTTACTACGCAGGAAATTATCTCCAAGGCTATAACTACTTGAAGCTCAAGGACTACAACCGTGCTTTGAAGTATTTTCAGGCGACCAGCGCAGAGATTCGTCGCCAATCTAGTCTGATTGATAGCAAATTTGTGAAAACAAAAATGCTCGGGGATGCTGTCGTTCGCGAAGGAGATTGTTACTTCAAAAAGAATCAATACAGTAAGTCCGTCAAGTTGTATGATGAAGCGGTCCGCAAACGCTACCCTGACTTTGTCTATGCTCTTTATCAAAAAGCCATTGTACAAGGCTTGCGCGGAAAAACAGTGGACAAAATCATCTCGCTAGAGAATCTTGCGAAAAATTATCCAAAATCTCCTTATGCGGATGATGCCCTATTTCAAACGGGTGTGACGTACATGGAAATCGACAAAAACGCCCAAGCCAAAAAACCTTTGAAAAAATTAGTGAAGGATTATAAAGGAAAATCGCCGTTGTACAACCAAGCCTTGCTTCGGCTTGGGCTGATTGCTTACAATAGTGACCAATATGATGTAGCGGCTGACTATTATAAGCGCGTATTTGCCAACAATCCAGAAGCCGATGAATCCAAGAGTGCCTTGGCGGCTTTAAAAGAGATTTATGTCACGGAATTGGGGCAACCCGAAAAATATTCGGCTTTCTTAGAGACCATTCCTGGATATAAAGTGACGGATTCTGAAAAGGATCAGCTTGCCTTCTCTTCGGCTGAAAGCCAATATGAAAATGGAAATTATGCCAAAGCCATCAAAGCTTTTGGCAAATATCTAGATAGATATCCAAATGGTCAAAGCTCACTGAAAGCGCATTATTTTAGGGGCGAATCCTATGGACAGCTCAAAAAATATGACAATGCCTTGAAGGATTTTGAAGCGGTGGTCAAAAAAGGAAATAGCAAGTATTATCTAAAGGCCGTAGAAAAAGCGGCTTCGATTGCTTATAATATCAATCAAGACTTTCCCAAGGCTTTTGGGCTTTACAAAAAATGGGAAACGGCTGCCGTTACGCCAGAAAAAAAATTGGATGCACAACAAGGCGCCTTACAATGCGCTTATCGTATCCATGACGAAAATGCCGTCAAATCTATGGCCATCAAAATCGCCAACAACCCTAATGCCACAGACGGCCAAAAGGCCATTGCATTTTTCTACCAAGGAAAACTGGCTTTTGATAACAAAAACTATGATGTCGCCACCAAGGCTTTGAATAAGGTGACACGACTGAGCGATACAGAAGAAACGGCAGAAGCACGTTATTTGATTGCGTACATTTATTATGTCCGCCGAGAGTTGGATATCGCTTCCGCAATCTGTGAAAAGGCGACTTCGGAAAGTCAAGGATATGATTATTGGATTGCCAAGAGCTTGATTTTGTATGCAGACATCCTTACGGAACAAGGCAATTACACGAATGCCCGTGCTGCCCTAGAAACTGTAATCGAAAACTTCCAAGATGATGATAGTCTCTTAAAAGAAGCTAAAACAAAGCTAAAATTGGTCAAAGCCAAGGAGTCTAGTGCCGATAGATTATTGAAGAGCGGCGGTGATGATGGTGCTTTAGACCTTGATGCAGCTCCTAATTAATCCCTTCTTTCTTCCTTTCACCTTCTTATTCAGAATAAACTAATGACCATGCAATATAAAATTTTCGTTCCTTTAATTTTGGCCTTTTTTGCCCTTCCCTTTGCAGGAAAATCGCAGAAAGATTTACCTGCGGAGCAAGTAGAAGTTTTAAAGCAATTTGAAGCTACTTTGCTAGATACCAAAAAGCAAACCACGGCGGGTACACTGCCCAAAGAAGACCGTAGTACCAATAAATTAACTTATACCTTACCGACTAAGAATCTAGAGATTCAGCAGCCGGCTCCTAAAATTCGTCCATTGGGGATGAAAAAAGATAAGCTGCCAGAGCCATATAAAGGGTATGTCAAGGCTGGATATGGAATCCCAGCTTCACCGTATGCAGAGTTTGGCTACCACCTAGCTGGTGAGCCCTTTCGGATGAATATCCACGCCAAACACCATGCGGCCAATTTTAAAAACCTAGAAAATCAGAAGTTTGCCAAAAGCTTTGCAGAAATTGACACAAAGTACAGCACAGAGTCTAATATTGGATTCTCGACTGCCTTGAGTTATGACCGGCACAAGGTACATTTTTATGGATACGACCACGCCGATACTACTTTTGCGGAAGACGTCGTGAAGCAAGTATTTTCTAATTTTGGTGTCAAGTTAGGTATTGCCAATGAAGACCGTTTATCTGGAGACATTGACTATCGTGTCACTGGTGATGTGTATTTTTTCAATGACAACTATGCCAGCAAAGAGCAAGGTTTTGACTTAGGACTAGGGGGCACCAAGTGGATAGGTGGCAAACATCCTATCAAACTAGATGTGCACACTGATTTTACGAAGTTTAAGGATACGGTTACCCAAAATCTAAACAATATCTACTTTATGCCTAGTTTTACGTATCATGGAGATGCGTTTGCACTAAAAGTAGGAGCCAATATTGTTTCTTACAAAGATGAATTTACGGTTTTTCCAGATTTAGAGTTAAGCGTCAACGTCATTGGAAGTAGTTTGACCGCTTTTGCAGGTTGGACGGGCAATCTCCAAAAGAACACCTTTAAGTCTATGACGACTTACAACCCATTTTTGACTTCTAACCCAACCTTGCGGAATACCAGCTACACCAAATATTTTGGGGGTATTCGCGGAAGCTTCCGGGGTGCCGAATACTCTGCCCAGTTGGGGTATAAAAATGCAAAAGACTTGGCATTGTACCTGAATGATACCATCACGGACAATAAGCGTTTTGCGGTATTATATGACACGGTGAATATCTTTTATATTGAAGGTTCTACCAAATTTAGCCTCTTCAAAGGCTTTGATATAATCGGTACTTTAAGCCAATCGGTCTATAGTCCAAAGAACGAAAAAAAGGCCTGGCACTTACCCGCTTTAGAATCTAATATCACAGGTATTTACCGACTTCCTGAACAAAAAATCAAGGTAAAAGGAGAATTGTATATCGCAAATGGTGCGCCGTACAAAAAACTGGATGACCGCTCCATTGACAATCTTGGCGCCCTACTCGACCTTAGTTTTGGTGCCGAATATGGAATCACCGACCGAATCGGCATCTTCCTAGACATCAACAACATGCTGAACAACAAGCGACAACGCTGGAATGGCTATAAAGTCTATGGCCTGAATGTGCTTGGGGGGATTATGGCGAAGTTTTAACTTTTAACTTTTAACTTTTAACTTTTGGAAAGTTTCAAACTTTCCAAAAGTTAAAATCACCGCCGCATCGCTTCCACAGGATCCAACCGAGCCGCGTTA
Organism: uncultured Saprospiraceae bacterium; assembly: GCA_964438645.1. Taxonomy (GTDB): domain Bacteria; phylum Bacteroidota; class Bacteroidia; order Chitinophagales; family Saprospiraceae; genus HyVt-613. The sequence continues at coordinate 5,206 of CAYTLX010000008.1, forward strand.
AAAGCAGGTATCAAACCAGCCAAAACCCCGACGATAGCTGAGATACCTATCCCCCAAAGGATGTTATTTAAGGACAAATGAATACTGTATTCAAAGGCTTTGGAGATAAAAATAACGACAATCCTTACAAACAATAACCCTAACAAGCCTCCTAACACACTCAATACTACGGATTCTACCAAAAACTCCAATAGAATAAACCACCGCTTTGCGCCTAGTGCTTTTTTAACTCCGATGATATTGGTTCGTTCTTTGACGGATACAAACATGATATTAGCCACCGAGACCATACCCACCAAAATAGCGAATCCACCAATGATAAACCCAGCGATATTCATTGCGCCAAAAATACCCGAAATCATATTCGTCAACAAAGTCATGGTATTCAAGGCAAAATTATTCTCTTCTTTTGGACGCAAGTGACGTACAGGTCGCAAAACGACGGTGATTTCATCTTTCAAATCATCTAAAGAAATGCCTTCCTTGGCTTTGACCATTAAGCTACCCCCACCAAAAAAGAACTTCGTATTTAGGTTGGCGACCCGAGACGCCAGCGGCATGGATAAAAGAATGGCTTCGTCATAATTCATGATACTGACGATCTCATTTCCTTTTTTCTTGATGACCCCAATCACTCGAAGCTTGGCGCCTTTGTACTTAAGCTCCCGACCAATAGGATCAAGCGCTCCAAAAAGCGTTTCCGCTATATCAGCCCCAATCACGACCATATTGGCGCCCGAATGATACTCCGCATAAGAGTAAAAACGCCCTTGCTGATATTCCAAACTAAATAGCTCCGAATACTTATCCGTAACTGCCACCATAGCCACATCCTTCATCGCATTATCCCGAAATTTTAAGGTCTTTTTGCCCAAATAAATACTATACGCTGTCACATCGGCCCCTTGCAGCCGATCTTTCAAATACTTATAATCCCTATAAGATGGATTAGGCCGTCGGGCATACTTCCAAAACTTAGACCGATCCATATTAGCCCAAGGCATCTTACTCACATAGACCACATCATTTCCCAAGGTCTCGAGACTCCCCTTCACATTCTCTTCCAAGGAATCAACAGAAGCAAATACCGCGATAATACAAAAAATACCCACAGAGATGCCCAACAACGACAAAAAGGTGCGTAGTTTATTACTCATCAGCTCATATATCGCCTGCTGAACGGCTTCCCACGAAATTTTTAATATCTGCATGTTATTTTATTTGGTTGTTGGGGCGTTCCTTCACTTTTGGGGCGTTCCTTCGTCACTTTTAGGGCGCTCCTTCGTCGCTTTTGGCGTATTGGGTGAGCACGTCTCGGGCGGTAGCACTCAACTTCTCAACCAGCGATGTCCGAAGGACAAGCGATTCAACCAGCGTAGCGACTCAACCAGCGACGTCCGTAGGACAAGCGACTCAACCAGCGTAGCGACTCAACCCCTCCACTCAATAATCATAACTAACAGGCATCCGCATCTGAACCCCCTTCACCTCTTTCAGCTCCTTCAACTCCTCATACACTGGCGCCAAATCTCCAAGCTCTTCTTTAATCATTTGCTCACGCATATTAGCGGTCATTTTCTTGCCCATCAAATCTTCCATCAAGCGTTCTATTTTGCTCTTAATCTTAGGATATTCGACAATTTTTGCTTTTTCTAGGCTCGCTTCTGATTTAGCTTCCGCAATAGCCGCATCCAAGTCACCAAATTCATCTACCAAACCGTTTGCCTTAGCATCCGCACCAGTCCACACCCGCCCTTGGGCAATTTCATGAACAGCATCAATGGTCATTCCACGTCCTTTAGCGACTCTTGACAAAAAGGTATGGTACATCGTATCAATCATATTTTGAAACATCAAGGCATTTTGTCCTTCAATCGGATGGTAGCCGTTAATGGGCGTCGCATTTGCATTGGTTTTGACGGTATCATAGTAAATACCGAGCTTATCATTTAGAAAATCCTTCGTATTCGGAATCATCGCAAATACCCCAATCGACCCCGTAATGGTATTGGGCTCTGCAAATACTTTATCTGCATTACACAACATATTGTAGCCACCAGAAGCCGCCACATCACCCATAGAAGCGATGACTGGAATACCTTTTTCTTTGATTAGTTCAATCTCACGCCACATATTCTCTGAAGCCATGGCACTCCCCCCGCCAGAATTTATGCGTAAGACCACCGCTTTTACTTTATTGTCTTTACGGATTTTTTGTAGAATCTTCACATATTGCTTATCACCAATTTTGCCTACATCTCCTTTTCCATCCACAATAGTTCCTTCCGCATATACCACGGCAATCTTATCCTTTCCTTTCTGCTTCCAACTGACAGAATTAAAATAATCCGCCATCATCATGACTGGAATTTTCTTTTTCTTCTTTGGTAGCTCCAAACGATGTCTCAGGTTGGCTTGTAATTGATCTTTATAAAACAAAGAATCCACAAAGCCCATTTTGACGGCAACACTAGCTTGTTTTAGCGAAAGCGTATCCGCATATTGCCGCAAGGTCGCATCAGGAATATTTCTAGACTTCGCAATATCTTCAATAAAAACATCATATAGCCCAGACATATAGCGTCTTACTTGCAATTTGCTAGGCTCACTCATATGGGTATATCTAAAAGGCTCCGTAGCACTTTTAAATTTGCCCGCATAAAATACCTGTGCTTTAATCCCTAGCTTATCCATCGCCTCCTTATAAAAACCCGTCATCCGCGAAAAACCCCGAAACTCAACACTCCCCAAAGGATTTAGATAGACTTCATCTGCGGCTGACGCCAAATAATAGGCGTTTTGGGTATAAAACTTACCATAAGCAACCACAAACTTGCCTGATTCCTTAAAATCCATGATGGCACGGCGTAAACGTGACTGGGTAGCACTGCCATTTACGGTATAATTTCCCGACAATAAAATACCAGAAACTTTGGAATCCGTTTTAGCATGCTCGATAGCTCTCACTAAATCTTCCAAACCCAGTGTGGTTTCGTCTCCCAATTCAAAAGGAATGCTTCCGCTATTTTTTAGATTATTTGTCCTTTCGGGAATGGGAATAGACATATCTAGCTTTAGGACGGTGCTTTTCTTTGTGACAGGCCCTTTGGGGCCCGAAAGTAATGCCATCATAAAAAAGAAGATAACAATCCCAATAAGCGCCAGTATAAACCCAAGCGCCGCCGCAAAAGTCGATTTGATAAAGAAGTTTTTCATTAATTCGTTTTTTTTTAGCTGTTTAGGTGCCCCTTTTTTTAAACAGAAAATAGGCATTTTTGTGTATGTTGAAGCTATTTTTTTTGAAGCGTAACACCGCTACGTGATAAAAAAATAGCAAAAACAGGTGCAAAAAGGGCATTTTATGACAAAAATGTGTGAGTACCTAAATAGTTACTTTTTTTACTGGGACATATTCAATGGTTTTATTATCCCAACACCGCAAATGTAACAGAAACCCGTAAAACATCTTTTATTTTTTCGATAAACGAGCAATTCTAAGGGATAAGTGGTAGAAAATACATTTTATGTAAAAAAATGTACATAAATTGCTTGCTAAGCCGTTGATTATCTGCGTAAAGTCACTTACTTTTGAAGTATCTCTCCTTATAGCAGTGCTTCCCAAGGGCAAATAACTAAGAACAAACAAACAGACAACCGATGACAAACAGTACTAAGTTACTGCTTAGCCTTCTTTTTTTGGCTTTCGCAAACCATATTCAAGCTCAACTCAATGTAATCACTGCTGGTGGCACATCTTTTACGCCAGAAGAGCTAATTACTAATGTTTTCTTAGGTGAAGGTGTAAAAGTGACTAACATTACCTTTAAAGGAAGCGCCAACCAAGTCGGGTACTTTAATGGGGCAACTTCTGATATTGGGCTAGATCGTGGTATTGTCATGACCACTGGACTGGCATCCGTTGTCGCTGGCCCACAAACAGACTCCCCTAGTAATATGGCGGGGACTTCTGTTAATGATGCCGACCTAAAAAAGATAGGCCAAGATATTCAGCTTGGAGCGGATGTCAATGACGTCGCCATCTACGAAATCACCTTCATTCCCGTCGCAGATACTTTAAGGTTTAGATATGTTTTTTCTTCCGAAGAATATCCAGAATATGTGTGTACTCAATTTAATGATGTATTTGGTTTCTTTATTTCGGGGCCCGGGATAAGTGGTGTGTACTCCAATAACTCCAAAAATATTGCCTTAGTGCCAGACCCTAGTGACCCTTCTGGATACACCTTTACCACAGATCCAGTTTCTATAAGTAATGTACAGAATGGGAACCCCAATAATCCAGGTTGTGCCCCTAGCTACCCTATGTATTACCACGATAATTCAGGTAGCATGAATTTAGCGTATGATGCCTACACTAGTGTTTTTACGGCGCAAGCCATCGTACAACCTTGTCAAGAATATCACATTAAGCTGGCCATTGCAGATTTGGGAGATGACATATTAGATACAGGCGTTTTCTTAGAAGCCAAAAGCTTTGGTACGGGGTCGATAATTACTGATTTACAGACCGTTAGCGTAGATGGTACGATTGTAGAAGGCTGCTCTGGTGCGACTATTAATTTTACGACTCCCAATGCAATAGCCACAGATATTAACCTTAACTACAACATCTTAGGTACAGCCATCCACCCCACGGATTATACTTTGACCAATGGTGGAACTAATTTTAACCCAGGCGACCCCTTAATCATTACTGCTGGAGACACCATGGTTAGTTTAGACATCATGGCTCTTGAAGATGGCATTGTAGAAAATGGAGATTTTATAGGTATCAGTGTTCAAAAAGACGTTTGTACCGTTGACACTTTACTTATTCCAATTCGAGATAACATCTTGGTAAATCCCAATTTGGGATTAGATACGTCTATCTGCAATGGCGGAACAGGAGCTATCCTTCATCTAAACGGAGATTTAGGACTTCCAGAGCCGGCTGCACCTACCTTTAAATACACAGGAAATGATAAAATTTCTAATGACCTACCCGCCGTTAATGCCCCTATTCAAGTGAGTGGCGTTCAACCACCTTTTTTGGCAGATGGCGTCATCCGTAGTGTATGTATCAAACTAGATCACAAATTTGATGCGGATTTAGATATGTTTTTGTTTACGCCCAATAATACCCCTCTATTATTGTCTTCTGACAATGGTAATAACTCAAGAAATGTAGATGTTTGCTTTACGCCTAATGGAGCACCGATATCTACGCTTTTAGACAACTTAAAAACACAGTTCCCGCCCAATGGTGTCGTTGACTTTCCGAATATAAACAACCTATATTTTACGGGAGACTATAGCCCCGAAGGAGATATTTCAGACTTTTGGTCTGGGGGTGCCAATAGCCCAACTAACGGCCAATGGCGCCTTATGGTCTTTGATGATCAAGGTAGTCAATTTGGAGATGGTGCTACAGGTACCTTAAAAGAATGGAGCATTACTTTTGAGCCCTTATTTCGATTGGATTATCAATGGAACAACACCACGGACTTATCCTGTTTGGATTGTCCTGATCCAGATTTGACACTTCCAAGCCAAACAACCACTTATACTTTGACGGTAAGTGATACGTATGGTTGCTCTGTGACGGATGAAATCACCGTTTTTGTACAAGATTCACTAGAAGCCCCTATCATTGACTGCCAACAGGTCGGAAAAGATTTTATTACTTTCAGTTGGAGTCCTGTCCCTGGTGCCAATACTTACGAAGTAAATATTGATGGTGCTGGCTGGCAAAATATAGGGACAGATACTACCTTTACGGTCAATGGGCTTGCGCTTGACCAAACCGTTTACATCCAAGTCCGTGCGGTCGGTAGCTGTCCAGCCAAAATCGGTCTTCATGATTGTAAAACTGTAGATTATTGTAAAGAACCTAGTCTAGCGGCTCAGGTCACTCCAGTGCAATGTAATGGAAGTGCAGACGGAGTACTTGCGATAAATATTTCTTCTGGCGAAACTCCACCTTATTCCTTTACTTTAGGTACAGAAACCAATACTACGGGGATATTCAATGCGCTTGCGGCAGGGACTGTACATGTGATTGTTACAGATAGTATGAGTTGTACTTATCCATTTGACTTTTTGATTACAGAGCCTGACTTATTGGTTGCCAATGGTACAGAAACGCAAATGGTCGATTGCTTCGGTGCCAATACAGGCGCAGGTCAAATTACGGTATCTGGGGGTGTCGCTCCTTACTTCTATTCTCTAAATGGCGGCTCAGCCCCTACTTTGGCGCAAGCAACAGCAGGCACTTATCCGTACATTGTCACAGATTCAAAAGGATGCAAAGCCGTAGGAGATTTAGTCATTACCGAAAATCCAAAAATTACCTTCCAAACTCAAATCGTAGATCCCACTTGTTTTAGCGCAAGCGACGGACAAATCACCATCTTCAACTTACAAGGCGGTGTACCAGGGTTCAACTTCAGTTGGGACGACAATCAAAATCAAACTACGCCTGGCGCTATGCTGCTCGATGCAGGCACTTATGCCGTCACCGTTACAGACAATCTAGGTTGTACGGCGACAGCATCTAATTTAGTCGTGATGGCTCCTACAGAAATCACTGCTACTGTGCAAAAGACAAATGCCGTTTGCGGTGGTGCTCCAGGAACCGCTACCCTTTCTCCTTCGGGGGGCGCAGGCAATTACACCTACAACTGGAGTGACATCGGAACGGGAACCAATACTCGAAATGACCTAGCTGGTGGATTGTACTTAGTGACAATCACAGACCAAAATAATTGTACGGCTGTCATCAGCATTGACATTGAAGCTCCAAGCGATATGGTTTTAAATATGGCAGAATCTGATGTGGATTGTAACGGCAACAATACAGGTCAAGCATCTGTCAGCGTCTCTGGTGGGCAGCCCCCATATCAATACCAATGGAATGATGCGCTATTACAAACCGACAAAACAGCAATCAATCTCCCCAAGGGTGTTTTCAAGGTCTTAGTCACTGATAATCAACAATGTATCCAAAGTGATTCTGTTGAAGTATTCGAGCCTACCGAGCTTATGGTTGATACTTTGATTCAACATGTCGCCTGTTTTGGCGGAAGCAATGCCAGTATTACACCAACCGTAACGGGTGGCACGCCCCCTTATTCGTATGAATATCAACTTCCAGATAACACGACTACCACGACACCCAATCTAAATAATATTGTCGCTGGAAATTACATTTTGACCGTAACCGATGACCATAATTGCCAAGTAGTATTATCAATTACCATCACAGAACCCACCGCTGTTAGCTTAGCTTTCGCAAATTCTAACACCATCTGTTTTGGCGCAAATAATGGTTTTACGGAAGTGAATGTCACTGGTGGCACTGCTCCTTTTACTTATCTATGGAGCAATACGGAGACCACTAAAAACATCATTGACCTTGCGGCAAATACTTATCAGGTCACCGTAACGGATGCAGCAGGTTGTAGCTATACCGATCAAACGACCATCGACGAACAGGGTGAAATTAAAGCCACACTTAGTCAGACGCCTGCGCTTTGTCGAGATGAAGCTAATGGCGCAGCCGTTGTACAAGAAATAAAGGTGAATGGAGCGACGATGCCCAAAACCGATTATAGCTTCCAATGGAATACCGCACCACAACAAACCACTTTTGATGCCTATCAATTAATCGGTGGCAAAACTTATCAAGTCTCCATAACCGATAATCTTACAGGCTGTACCACTAGTGAAAGTATTGAAATTGGCAATCCAGATGCCCTTACGGGAAAAATCGTCCAAATCAATGGCATTACCTGCAAAGGTCGCATTGATGGTAGCGCTGAGATTATGGGGCAAGGTGGTACCCCTGCCTACACTTACCAGTGGGATGCTTCCGCAAATAACCAAATCGGCAATGTTGCAAGCAATTTGGGTAAAGGTCGATATACCGCAGCGATAACGGATGCCAATGGCTGTACTGCATCTATTGATGTAGAAATTGACGAGCCTGATGCGATTGCCTTGTCTTTTGCTGTTGATAATGTCAATTGTAGTGGCGAAGCGACTGGGGCTATCCAAAGCACCGTAACTGGCGGCGAACAACCTTATGATTACTTGTGGACACTAGGGCAAACAACCGCTAATATCGACAATGTCTATGCTGGAACTTACGAACTAACCGTCACCGATAACCGTGGATGTACTGAAGTAAAATCTAGCCAAGTCACCGAACCAGGTGCGGCATTGGTCGGCTCCACCCAGACCCAAGACATCACTTGTAATGGTGGACGAGATGGCTCTATTCTCATCAACCCTACGGGCGGAACCGCCCCTTACCAATACAGCCTGAATGGTGCAACCCCAAGCAACATCAGCAACAAAGTTGGCTTATATCCTGGTGATTATCAGGTAGTTATCATAGATTCTCGTGGTTGTACGACCACACTACCAACCCAAACACTATCCGAACCTGCTGCTGTCGAATTAGACTTAGGCCCAAATTTAATTATACCTTATGGGGATAGTGTATTGATGAATCCAAGCGTGACCAATGCGGTTGGTGCCATCAATTATCTTTGGTCCACAAGTAGTCAAGAATCTTTGAGTTGTTTTGATTGTCGAGCACCTTGGGTCGTTCCTTCTTTCCAAGAATACGTCTATTTGACGGTAACGGATGAGCATGGTTGTTCGGCAGAAGCGCAAGTATTATTTAATGTCACCAAAACCACTAAAATTCTGGTACCAACGGGATTCTCACCCAATGGAGACGGTCAAAACGATGTACTTTTTGTCTTAGGAGAAGAAGACGTCGTCATCGAATCTTTTGGGGTATTCGATCGTTGGGGCGAACAAGTATTTTTAGTGGAAGATGCGGACATCAACGACTTCTCCAAAGGGTGGGACGGTACCTTCCGGGGTCAACCCTTACCGTATGGTCAGTATGCTTGGCAATTAAAAGCCAAAATGCCCGATGGTCGAACAGAAATCTTACAAGGTTTCTCAACATTACTGCGGTAATCATGTTATAAAAAATCGGATGGCAATTGTCATCCGTTTTTTTTTTACTGCAAAGTATTCAGACATGAATTTACACGATTTAATCAAATCACCCTCTGCAACCATCGTGGATGTAAGAACCGCCGAAGAATTTCATGACGGCCATGTGCCCCATTCTATCAATATCCCTTTGGACACCATAGCCCAACAAATCGACCGTCTAAAAGGGCTTAGTAAGCCTATTATTCTTTGTTGTCGGTCGGGCAATCGCAGTAACCAAGCTCTGACCCAATTAAAAGCGAATGGCTGCAATCAAGTATTTGATGGTGGCCCTTGGAAGGATGTTTACTTGCATCGGTTGTAAATATTGAGCTTACTCCGAAAAATCGTTGTAATCTATAGCTAAGGAATGGAGCAAAACTTTATTTTGTGCAATTGTGCAATCGGGGCAATTGTTCAACTGAAACCAGCCTAAAGTCATTGTTGAATTAGGAGCCTGCAGAATAAAATTTTGTGGAATCTCCAAACAAAAATGTATGTTGACTTTTCGGAGTGGACTCAAATATTGAAGTGTGCAAAACTAAGCCTTTAAAATCAGGAAGATGATAGCCGCCAAATTGAATTGGATTGTGAAGAAAGTAAAGGGCAAAAGGAGAAGAATAAAAGGGGCTTGGCGGGTGAAATCATGCATCTAAGCCATGAAGAAAACAAGGTGGTAACCGCCGCAAGCAACGAATTGTGAATCTTATGACTACTTTTACTTCACGCCCAAAAGCCTATACGCCTTCATCAGCCCAATCATCGAAACCGAATCTGTTATTTCCCCATCCAACACCATTTGATGCGCTTCTTTCAACGGCAGTTTTTTAACGATAATGTCTTCGCTATCTTCTAAATTTTGCTCGCCCATCGTCAATTTTTCCGCAAGGAATATCTCGCCATATTCATCTGTCACCGAATTAGAAGTATGCAATTCGGCGATTTTTGTCCATTTTTTTGCCGCAAGGCCTGTTTCTTCTTGCAATTCTCGTTGAGCCGCACTAAGTGGCGTCTCCCCTTTCGGGCAACCGCCTTCGGGAATCTCCCAAGTATATTGGTCTAAAGTATATCGAAATTGACGAACGAGCCACGTATTACCATCTTCATCCACAGGTACAATACCAATGGCTAAATTTTTGAATTCCACGACGCCATAAATCCCGGGATTTCCACTAGGATTGGTGACATCATGATGGGTGACTTTAATCCAATTATTGTCATAGACGACTTTCGTCGAAATGGTCTGCCAAGGTTTTTTCATCTATCTATCAAATTGAATACTCCAAATTCCACGAAGCTCCCCTTCGCTATATCCAGTCGCTTGGTCATTGGGATACAGCTCTTGAATCACCTTGTAGGGCTTGGGCAAATTATCGGCATCAACAACACCGTGACATTTTAAGCAGACTGCTTTTGTTTTGATGGGGGCGAAAAACTGCACCTTATTATCTGAAGTGAGTACTACGCTAGGCATCAATGGTTTATTGGCTTTCACATCTTCCATGTAAGAGGCCAATTGCTGGGTTTCTAATTCTGAAGCAGCATTTGCGGGGCTTCTCAGCTTATTGGAAGTACGTTTAATTTTAGCGTGATGAGCTTTAGACAAGCTATCCACCAAGGGATTAGCCTTTAGGTTACAAAATTTTATCGCTTCTACTGCCCCACCTTTTTTCATGGCTTTCTTAAGATTTCCTGCAAGGGTTTTGAAGGAAGCTTGCGCAATCTGCTTCCCTTTAGCTGTATATTTTGCGATATCAGCTTCGGTCAAAACTGTGGGAGTGGTGGTTTCAGGTGCAGTAATTTCTTGATTCCCTGTATCGGTTTTAGTGCTATTTTTACAGGAAAATGCAATTAGACTAACAGAAAGAAGGAGAAAGAACCAGATTTTATTCATTGCGAGATTTTTTTAACTAAACCAAACGTAAGTGTTTAGGTGTCCCTTTTTTAAGGCAGAAAATAGGCATTTTTGTGTATGCTGAAGCTATTTTTTTGAAGCGTAGCACCACAACGTGATAAAAAAAGGCGCAAAAAGGGCATTTTATGACAAAAATTTGCCCGACCTAAATAGTTGCAAACAAACAACAAAAAAAGCCTTCCTTTGATTAACAAAGAAGGCTTTTTTATAAAAATTAAAAAGAAGTAGGATGGCTTAAGCCATCATATCTCTCATCTTCTCATTTTTATAAGCAGCTTTAAGCTTTTGCTTACGTTTTTTGGTTGTGGGCTTGATATATTCTTTACGTCCACGCAATTCCTTGATTACTTTGGTAGAGCGGTATTTTCTTTTATAACGCTTAAGCGCTTGAGAAATGGATTCGTTATGTTTTACGTCAATGATTAGCATGGCTGCGTTTAAAGTTTTAAAATGGAGTGCAAAGATACGTTTATTTTTTGAAAAAAACTATTATTCACTGTTTTTTTTGAAAAATCTAGCTATTTGGAGTATTGGAGCGCTGCGCTTTTGGGGCGTTCCTGCGCCAATTTTAGGGTGTTGGGCGAACACGTCTTGGGCGGTAGCACTCAACTTCTCAACCAGCAAAGTCCGCAGGACAAGCGACTCAACCAACGAGCGCAGCGAGTGACTCAACCAGAGAGCGCAGCGAAC